>CAZJWP010000114.1:0-6580 GCA_964549745.1 uncultured bacterium
GATTTCGGAGTGAATTCCATTGTGTAATGCGTCCGAGTTTAAAAGTGGATGAACCTATTTTCTGCCGCCAATATAATTGATGAATTCGGAAGGGGTTGTACCAGACAAAATTTGAGGATCCATATTCCATGGAACTAAATATCTGTCCATTGTCGCCCAAGCCCTGGCGTACAACCAATAAACTTCTCCACGCAGTTGTATTTGTGGTATCCATTAATAGCAACCTTGGTGTAACCAACGTTGTGGACCATTGTATTTTTGGTGTCCCGGTAGAGATCGTTGAAATAAGTACAATGATACCCAGGATTGACCCTGGAATCGTGCGTTTAAATGAGTTAAACTGTTTCATTTACCAACTCGAATGGCATTGAGAACCGCACTGTCCATCATCAACGAGAACCGAATCATTTGCGGTCTCCTCGTATGGATAGTTATCAAGTAGGAATGATCGCGTAACAAACAAATTTCGATTTCTTTCATTACCAAAAGTCCCTCCAGCATGGAAATGACAATTCATTGTGCACTTCTTTTCATTAGGTAAAGGTTCAAAGACACCAAGTGTTGTGTCGGTGCGTGTTGTAATATGACTGATTGTATGGGGGCTGGTGTGATTCCATGTTGGGCGTGCCGAATATTCATCCAACACGCTCAATCCCCAGGGAGCATAGCTGTCTTCGTCAATGGGTACATGGCGAAGGGTCACCCATTTCACATTGGGACGCTCATCCCGGTTGGGATTCACACCTAATTTAAGATCAGTATTTTCACTAAACAAACCATCTGAAGTCCATTCTCCATCTGTGTGACAACTTGTGCAATTGGAGTACGATTGTGCATGACAAACCTGACAATCCAGGGATCGCGCGTATGAGTTTCCGTCAGGCCAATGTTGTATATGGAATACATTAACCGTATCTGCATCTGCGTGACAGTCCAGGCATTGAGGCAGGTCGCTTATTTCATAGTAGGTTGACGCATCGGAAGCGTCGGCATGGAAATCTTCCGTATGACAATCCAAACATTTCATCCCGGCCTGCTCATGGACATCGGGTGTATTGCTGTCAATATTTCCGGTATATTCTTTAACAATGCGCTGGGAATGACAAACTTCACAGGTGTTTTCCTGATCGGGTGTTTTAATAAAGCGGTGAGAATCCAGCAAACCGCCACCCACAACGGTGGGCCGGCTTAAGTGACATTGCCCGCAGGAAGCGTGACAGGTCGAACATTCCTGGTCAAAACCATCTGTAATTGAGGCCGGACACTCGTCGAAGTTATGCTGATCTTTATCGGCTCCTAATTCACGCTGGGTTAGAGCGGCTTTAATTCCCCATGTTTGATAGTGCATACTGTTCATGGCGGAATTAACCCGATCTTCATGGCATGGTGTACAATTTACGTCAGGATTTTCAGAAGGATCGCGAACGAAGCCTTCATTAATATCATGGGCGCCGGCATAATCCGACGGTTCCTTTCCCCCGTGGCATTCTGTGCAGCCAAAGGAACCGTGCGTTGGGTCGATGTCTTTGAATTCGGTCTGATCCGAACTCAAATCAATGTATACTCTTTCCCATGAATCGCTTGTGGTAGAATCGCTTCCACCCAAATAATCGGCATAACTTGCAACGGTGTCCGTTTGTGTCAATTCCTGCAGAGTGGTCGCATCGGTGTGGCAACCCTCACAGGTTTGTGGAGCTTCCGCATCAATTTGGTGTATATTGTGATTTGGAGCAGGACATCCTGTAATAAATAAAATAATAGAAACACTAAGTAGGGCTATTCCCAAGCACTTGGATGTTACGGTATGTCTTGATTGAATTTTTGACATTACTTTAATCTCTGGAGAGAATTCTTAAGGTAGATAAACAATGATTCCCTCTCTCGATTCCCCCGTTCCATCTGTTACCATCTGAATTGACCATCTCCTCATTCCACCTTTAATATTCCCGTATAAGCGGAGGAAACTAATTATACTCTATAAAAGAAGTCAATATAAGACCCCTTTATCTTCTTTAAACTTATTTTTGCACAACCATAACCGGACAATCAACATGATTGACAACACCTTCATCGATAGAATCAAGAAAGTGCTCTTTGAAAAAAGACATACGTTTGTGCCCTAAAATTAAAAGGTCAGCTTCGTTACAGGCTTCTTTCAGCGCTTTAGCAATCGATTCGGATTTTAAAATCCGGACATCAATTCTGCCGGCAACTTCTTCATGGCCGGCTTTGCGAAAACATTCCCGGATCATATCATCGGTTACCCGAATATCAGGATTATCCATCATCATGGATGGACTGCCCGCATGGGGATCGTTTACATGAACGGCAATTAATTGGGCATCAAAGGAATTTGTCAGGCGCACGGCTTCATCGATGACTTTTGTTTCATCTCCACGCATTGACAAACCCACTGCTAATGATTTGTAAGGCATATTGTCCTCCAATTTCTCCTATTTAAAAAAGGAGACCAATCGATAAAAAAAGGAATCCTTTTTCCGGTAATAGTGCTCCATCATTTCATCTTCTTCCGGTTCGATTAACCGAATGATCTCACCCCATTCAAGGAATCCCTCTACATTCCGATCATCAATGAAAATATCCGCATTAATTTTTCGGCTCGTTTCTTCGGGATCAAAATTCTCATCGGGAAAACTATTATTCACCGCATAAAATTCCAGACCGCGCTTCCTGCAAAATTCCACTGCTTCATCCAATTTCTTCCCATGTCTTACGGTCCAAAGAATCAATCGATGTTGCTTTTCCTGCAACATTTTCAGGGTGTCGATTGCAAAAAACTTTTCAGGACCAATGTCAGGAAATTTATTTTCGACTATGGTGCCGTCAAAGTCAACGGCAATGGTTCTGGGACGCCGGGACATATTGTTCCTTTTGATTTAAATCAGGGTTCCGATTTTACTTAAGATTCTTGAATTAATTCGTAGAATATAATCAATGATCGGGTTGACTTTCCGGTGAAATCTAGCAGACTATTTGTCCGGATGTTTCATTAAGTACGGGATACGAATCATCTGACGTATTTCATCGTAATCTTCCGGATGCGCCACTAAAATGACTTTATCCTTCGGGAATAGTATTGTATTTCCATTGGGAACGATTGGAACCCCATCCCTGATCAACACAATCAGACGCACATTTTGATGAGCCATATCCGTGTCCTTTAGCGGTTTACCCGTTAATTCCGGACGGTTGCGGACATAGCCAAAATAGAAGAACTGACCGGTTTCCTGCAGACGGATTGGGGTTCGCCACCGTAAAACATCTTGCAGGGATAAACTAAAAGGAACTTCACCGCGATAAAATCGCAATTGATTCGATTTTAACATATAGAGTGTACGGGCAATATATTCATCCTGATGAACCGGTGATTCACTACGATCCTTCACCTGAGCTTCATACAAAGAATTATATTTTTTCTGATGTGTTAATGCCGTCTGAACCAGGTAACTCACTGCTACAGCCATCATCGTTGGAACGATCAGTTGATATCCACCGGTCATTTCCAGGGCCATCATTAAAGATGCAATCGGAACTCTGGCAGCACTGGCAAACAATGCGGCCATGCCCACCACACCGAAAACCTGAATGTTTAAGTTGAGTTGAGGTAGAATCGTGTTCAAAATGGTTGCCAACGCCACACCGATTATTGTACCGACAAACAAACTGGGCGCAAATACACCCCCGGAACCGCCGGATCCGATGGTCAGAGACATAGCAATTGATTTAAATACTATCAGGACGAGCAACACCGTTAAGGTGAAATGACCGTTAAGGGTCATTTGCATCCATCCGTAACCTGCACCCAATACCTGCGGGAAAAACATGGCCATTACCCCTAAAATCAGGCCACCAAGTGCCGGACGGAGCATACGGGGAAATTTCATTTGGGAAAACCAGTCGCGTATTCGGTAAAACATCGTGGGGAAAATGGCGCCATACAGTCCTGACAGAAGTCCCAGTAAAACAAACCATACCAGATTGCTGGGATCATGGAACATCAATCCCGGTGATATATGGAAAATCGGTTTCCAGCCCAAAAAGAGGCCATTTACGGCATAAGCCGTCACGGATGCGATAATGGTATAGATGAGCATCCGGGCTTCAAATTCCATGGAAGAATAAAGGATTTCGACAGCAAAAATAGCCGTTCCCAATGGAGAACGGAACATTGCCGATAGTCCGGCCGCCATTCCGGCTAAAATAATGACTCGTCGATCACGATCACTTAAATGAAATATTCCGGCCAATATACTTCCGACACCCGAAGTGATCTGTGCTGTTGGACCTTCCCTTCCGGCGGAGCCCCCGGAACCGATGGTAAAGGCGGCAGAAAACATCTTGATCAGTGGAACCCGGGCACGAATTCGACCTCCATGGACGTGGTAAGCATCCACAACCGCATCGGTACCATGTCCCTGAGTTTCCGGGGCAAACCTGAATACAAGCCAACCGGAAATAAGGGCACCCAACGTTGTAACCACAGGAATCATCAAGCGCCAATAATGACCCTGAACCTGCATAATGCTCACCGTGCCGGAATCTTGAATTTCAGGTAAATGCACATGGGCTATCGTGCCCATAAAAATTAAATTAGAGAAATCAGTCATCCAGGTAAACATGAGAGAAGCTGCAGCACCGATAATACCTATAATTAAGCTCACACCTACCATTCGTGTATCTTGGACTTCGAGTATTTTCGAGAAAAATCGGTTTATTGTTGGGTGTGTTTCCATGAATTTCCGTAAAAAATGTAGTATAAAAGTTAATTAGAATTCCTGGTCAGCTTAAAGAGATAACTCAGATCTTTTCACTGAACCATGTTTTCCTGTATTTGCTTTGCCAACGACCTGGATATTTCACTTTATTTTATATCACCAATGCCGATAAACAGGACGGGGAAACGTCCTCCCGATGCATCAAAACCAAACTGGATGAGGATCGGATTCAATGATGGAGTTGAACAAATTGAACCTATACAGAAACCCGGGGTATTCCAATGCGATTTCGCGTGAAGGACTAAACGGCCGAAAATGGAAGGATTGGTCCTCAGATGGCGTGTGATCTAATTGAGGATTATGAAGGTAATCCCGCGTTTCTGTTTATCCGGGATATGGGCATGGATTGGAGTGAATCACACGTAATCGATGGAGAAACCGAAGATTATATTGTCGTGGCACGGAAAGAGCGGAATTCCGGTAATTGGTTTATTGGAGCGCTGACCGCGATGAAAATCCAAGAGATGTTCACCTGACTGATTTTATGGATATTCGCATGGCCGCCGGTGGCGGTTATGCAATCAGTCTAATGCCGGTGAAGTAAGCGCTTCCCCTCTTTTCACCTTAAGGAGGAATCCCAGCGCAATCAAAAGCGTCACTGATCCGTAGATAAAAGACGTTCGATAGTTGTTGTGGAACATGGCAATGATGTTCCCTGCCAGGATCGGACCTACAATCGCAGAGAGTTGCGAAGCCACATAGTACAGTCCCGTATACGAACCCAGTTTGTCTTGGGGCGCCATATCGATCACCATCGGCAATGAATTGACCAGAATCAGTGACCAGGACAGCCCGCAAAACGGAAGCAAAATCTTGGCCTGAAGTTCGGTGGTCATTTGCGAACCGATTCCCAGCAAAATTGCGAACAAAACGATCCCAACACCAATCGAAAGCTTTCGGCCCCACTTCCCTCCGACCCAACCGCTGATCGGTGAAAACAGAATGATTGCCAGTGAGAAATAGGCCAACAGGAAGGTGGCCTGGCCGCTGTCTAACCTGAGTGAATTCACAGCAAAGCTGGTGAAAAACACTTCCAGTGCATTGTAACCCAAAAACCAGAAAAAGATAGCAGTTAATATCAATGGGACCGACGAATCTTGTAAAATTTTCAGGTTTTTAATCTGATCTTTAATCGATACATCTTCCTCATCCGATTCATAGGTCCATTCCTTGGGTTCACGGACGAACAAAACGACAATAAGGACACCCAGTAACATGGTTATGCCGCCAAAATAAAAGGGTGCTCCCGCAGATACTTTAAACAAAAGCCCGCCAACTACAAAAGCCAACACACCGCCAACGCCGCCCATCAGGTTGACTAAGCCGTTCGCCTGGGATCGATAGGGTGATGGCGTAATATCCGGCATCAGAGAAATCACAGGCGTTCTAAAGGCATCCATGGCTACCAATGTGAGACAGATCGAGGCCATGAATAAGGCCAGTGAATTCCCAAGGAAATAGGGTATCCCGATGAATCCGATAAAGGCAATCGGCGCTCCAACCACCAGGAACGGTTTCCGCCGCCCCCAACGAGTCTGAAGTTTGTCTGAGAAAAATCCTATATAGGGAAGAATAAACAATGCGGCAATATTATCCAGGGTCATGATAAAGCCGGTCGTATCGGCTCCCAGGCCGAATCCGTTGACACCGGCTGTTGCACTGTAATCGGGACGCCCGGCCTGAAGGAAAATAGGAACGTAAGCATTATAAATGGCCCATAGCAGGGATACGCCCATAAAACCGAATCCCAGTAGAATAACCTTCCAATAACTGAATTTATCTTT
>CAZJWP010000115.1:0-6570 GCA_964549745.1 uncultured bacterium
CGAAAAAGGACGATAGGCGTATTTAGCTTTCGGTATCAGATGTGGACCGATATATTCCGGAGATGTACAGAGAGGCTGCTGCCAAAGCCGTATCTTTTAACACCCCAGGAAAATGCATCATATCTCCACCAATTACTCCGGGTAAATGAATGGTTAAAACGTAGATTACCAGAAGAATTGCCAGCAGTAAGGTAGAGAGTTCAACCTGTTTTTCTATATCCAGACTGATGCCTGCGGCTAACATTGCCAGACCGGTCAAATAAACCCAAAAAATACCACCCGGAACCCAGGAGGGCACCATCCCTGCCATCTGACTTGCATTCATGAGATGAAGCAGACCAAATATACCAAAGACAACGCCAAACACAATCCGGCCAGTTTTTGTAAATGGATTTTCCATCATTTCTCCTTTTGTTTTGTTAGAATTATCATTAATAGTTTAAGTATAAACTATTGGATTCCGAAATATATTATTGTTAACGCAAATCCAATTATTTTGAAGGGAAAGTGCTGGACGATCAAGTGTAAATTTTCCTACACGATTTTGGGAAGGCCATTCCCGAAAAGGACAGAGAAACAATCTTTTCACGCAGGATTCAATTAGAAGAACATGGGTATAATGGAACAGGTTTGGGTTTAGCTATTTTTCGCAAAATTGCCGATGCTCATGGAGCCATCGTTGGCGTGCAACCGAATCCACCGCAGAGAAACAGTTTTTTTCTCAAATTCCCGATCATGGAAACGTCAAATTCCGGCAACAGAACCCAATCGTCGTGAGAGTCGAAAAAAACTTGACTTAAATCGACCACAGACCGTACACTTTCCGTCGAGAGCAAAACATTTCTCAACCTTTCCTCATAAATTATTACTCACAAGGAGGCAAACATGGCAGAAGTTGTCAAGCAAACTGGTGTTTCCAAGGAAAAAGGATATCTGTATTACCTTGGTAAAGACGGCAACGTATGGCGTTCAAAAATGGCTCGGGCCGGAAAAGGCGGAGGCAATGCTGAAAAAGTAGCCGATGCCGGTGTACAACGTGAATCAGGTTACCTGTATTTCATTGATAAGAACGGTAACGTATCACGTGCAAAAATGGCCCGGGGTCGGAAATAGATTAGACCGGACTTCATTTTTTTAGGCCTTCGAATGAAGGCCTTTTTTTTTAACCAATTCTATAATCTAATTTTTACACAATGGCGAAGCAGGCAAGTTTATGAAAGGGATGTCCAGGCAGTGGGTATGAAGGGTAAGGATTATCACGATCCGGATGATAAATCGTTGGATGTAAAAGAAAAGAAAAAGGTCGCCAAAGAGATGATGAAAATGCTCGGGACAATCAATTACGATTATGTCGGGAAACCGGATGAGGATGCCCGTGTAATCTGTTGGACTTATCACCGAGGTAAGAATAAACCGGAAAAGCCTGGGGATTAAGCCAGGCTCCAATTAATTTTGCGGCCGACGCAATTGATGGAAATGAGCCGCAAAATTATCATACTCTTAATGGGTCTCCGGATTACCACCGGACTTTGTGCGCAATCCGCCCCAATTATCAGTCAAATTGTCTGGATTGGGAATGATGTCACCAAAGACTATGTTATACAACGAGAGATTCACCATCCCATTGGTGTCCCCCTGGATTCGGTTCTGGCTCAGGAAGATCGGAATCGCCTCGACAATCTGGGGATATTTTCCGAAGTAATGTGGCAGGTCGTTCCCCAACCGGATGGAACGGAAACCCTGCAATATCTCGTGGTGGAATCCTGGCGTTATATGCCCGGTCTCGCCCCGGTTTACGAAGAAGCATTCGGGTGGTCGTTATCCGGTGGATTGATCGTTAATAATTTCCGCGGTAGAAATGAGACATTGCTGGTTGGCGGCTCTATTGGCGCTAACAATACCTTTAGTGTCAACTACTCCAATCCGTGGCTGACGGGGGATCATCTCTCCCTTGATTTGGAGATGGGGAGTAAACGAGTCAGTCACCTGTTTTTACCGTATAATGAAGAAAGCTTGTTTTTAGGAGGGAAATGGGGCCGGTATTCCGGTTATACTCACAAGTTTAAAATGGCTGCGGAGATTTACCAGTCCCAATATCTATCCAATGTTTCCCCAGACATTCACTATACACTTTTAGAACTTCAGGGTAGTTATGGTTATGACACTCGGGATATATATCTGGAACCCACGCAGGGCGTTTATCTGCACACAACACTTGGTTCACGTATTTTTAAAAATCATACGCCTCAGTGGATTTGGGAACAATTTTTCAGCGTTTTTCACCAATTGGCCGGAACGAACAAACGTCCGCTTGTTTTGGCCGGCAACGTGGATTGGAATGGTATTATGGGTTTCAAAGAAGCGGTTTGGTTGAATTACCTGGGCGGTTCCTACACGGTGCGTGGTTTTGCAATTCCGGATGCCAGGTTGTACCAATCCGGGCTGCACACCGAACGGTTCGGCTATGTTCAGATGTATGGTTCAATGGAATTACGCAAAGTTGTAATCCCCCGGCACGCTACATCAACCCGGAATGAGTTTGGTTTAACCATTGTACTTTTTGCTGACGAAGGTATTACCGGTGATGATTTAGATACACTGACCGATGGAACTTTGCTTTTTGCCGTGGGTGGCGGGATTCGGATACCGTTCCCGATTTTGCAGGAAGTCTGTTTGGAAATGGGTTGGGGAAACAAGTCCGGTATCTGGACTCGTCCCAATTATTTTTTCCGGTTTGGTCCGAAATTTTAGCCTGGATTATCCAGGTTAGGACTTTTTCCGGAAGATCATCGCTTTCTCAAAGCGATTCTCTGTTCCGGCTCTCAGACGGCTAATATTGCTGCGATGCGTGTATATAATAAACCAGGGAACCAGCAGGCCAAAAATAATCAGCGAGAGAGAGGCGGACTCAAGACCCGTAAGCGGCGGTAAAATGAGCAAAAAGACGGGCAAAGAGATCGCGGCTGACATGGAGCTGACGGACACATAACCGGTGGAGATCAGCACCAGAACAAATACAGCCAGACAGAGAGGAAAGATCACCGGGAAAAGTCCAATCAACATGCCGGCCAAAGTGCCCACCCCTTTTCCGCCTTTGAATCCGGCAAAGATTGTATATGTATGACCCAATACCGCTGAAAATCCGGCCAATAGCTGGAGGACACCCACATCACCAATCGGTTGATGCGGGAAAAATTGAATGGCGTAAACTCCGACGGGCAACCAACCCTTAAAAATATCAATAATTACAACCACCAACGCCGGTTTCCAACCCAACACGCGAAAGACATTGGTGCCACCGGCATTGCCACTTCCGTGTTCACGAATGTCAATCCCTTTCGTGATCTTTCCCGCCAGAATACTGGTTGGGAATGATCCCGTGATATAACTGAGAAATAAAATGCCGGCCAGGTTCACATATTCGGAAATCATAATTGTTACTCCATAAGTTGAATCGCAGCGCCTAAGGCACCCGGACCGGCATGGACTCCCAACGCCGGACCAATAGTGGATATAAAGATAGCTTCTTCACTCACATCCTGTAAGAATAATTGTTTCAAAGCTTCCGCTTCTTTATGAGAGGCAGAATGAACGATGCCTATCCGGAAGTTACGACCTGCCGGGATTTTCTTTTTAATGAAGCGATAAACCCGTTCTACACGGTTTTTCCGTCCAATCATCTTTCCGGCCGGAACCAGGTAACCGTCGTCTGAAACGGTAAGAAATACGTGTGCTCGAAGCAGATCGGCGATTCGCTTTTTGGATTTGGGAACGCGTCCGCCGCGAACCGCATATTCCAGGGAATCCAGCAAAACGTAAATTTTTGTATTCCGGATTGTTTGTTCGATTCGATGCATAACATCGTCGAATTCAAGTCCTTCCTGTATGGCTTTAGCCGCTTCAATGGCGACCAATCCAACTCCAACGGAAAGGTTGTTGGCATCCACAACTCCCAGTGGAAAATCGGGTAAAGCCTGATGGGCTGAAACCGCCGATTGGTAGGTTCCGCTCAAATTCTTTGGTAAATGAATGGAAATCGCCGAATCGTAATGGGTGCTTAAAAACTGATATTGCCGCCGGAAATCACCGGGCGAAGGTTGAGAGGTCTGCGGATGCACCGGATTGGTTTGCAGTTCGTCCCAGAATTCATCAATCGAGAGAGTGACCTTATCCACGTAATGTCGTCTTCCAAAATTCAGCCTCACCGGGACACAGTGCAGATTATACTTTTCAATCAATTCGTCGGGAAGATCGGAAGTGGAATCGATGACAAGTGCAATCGAAGCCTGGGCTTCGTGCGCATCTTTCTGTTGTTTACGCATATCGTCCACTTTTTCACCGGTGACATTTCCATACCGTGCACAAATTTCAAAAGCCTGGCGCGGATCGTCCGTATGGAGATGAACTTTGGCCTTGGTTTTTGTCCCGGCGATCACAATGCTGTCACCCAATTCATTGAGATGGGCCATCAATTCCGGGCGGTTGATTGCTTCACCAAGAATCAGGCATTCGGTGCAAAATGGGTATTGGCTGTCTTGGGTTTCCGTGGTTGCACCGGATTCCGCTGACGCCAATCGGGAAGTGGCTGCTAAAACGCCTCGCTCAATATAATCCTGGATTCCCTCCAGCAAATCCACAAACCCCTGGGCGCCCGCATCCACAACTCCGGCTTTGGCAAGTACATCCAGCTTTTTGGGTGTATCGCGCAGAGCGACACGTGCATGCTCCAGCGACTGGCGAAGGACATCGCGAAAATCAGCCAATTTATGACTGAGCAAATGCACATGATCCGCCCATTCGGATACGACTGTGAGAATAGTCCCTTCCTGGGGTTTGACCAACGCCTGATATGCAAATGCTTTTGCCGTCTGAACCGCCTCGGCAAATTGGGTGACATTCAGATGGACTTTTCCCCGGATGCCTTCGGAAAATCCGACCATAAATTGTGCCAGGATCGCACCGGAATTACCGCGGGCGCCGTCCAGGGCTGCATCGGCCACGGCGGCCATCATGTCCTGTACATTGGAGTGGACATTAGCGCTGATATTTTCTTCAATAGTGGTGAGCGTATATGCCATATTGGTTCCCGTATCGCTATCGGGTACCGGGAATACATTGATCTTATTCAGATACTCCTCCCGGGAAACAACCTTGCGAATCCCGGCTGTTAATGTTCGGTAAAGTCGAACACCATCCAGATATTCAATAGCCAATTATGTACCTCATGTTATGCATGAACCTTATGTTGTCCCGGCGCAAGCATCCCACCGCTGATAATGGCTTTCAGACCGGATTCCACGTCCATTTCGGCTGGGATGGTGTCCTCTTTCGGGATCATGATAAAAAATCCGGATGTAGGATTCGGTGTGGTGGGAACAAAAAGGTGAAGGAATTCCTGTTTCTTGGTATTGATGCTTTCTCCGGTAACAAATGCCAGAGTCCACGTTCCCTTTCTTGGATATTGGATATAAACAACCGATCTAAAATTTCGACTGGAATTGCCTGAAAATGCCTGGGTGATTTGTTTAATTGTTTTGTAAATCGGATTAACGATTGGAATGGCCGTAAGGATCCGCTCACCCCATTCGAAAAGTTTCCTGCCCAACACATTGGTGACAAAAACGCCTAAAAAGTAGATCAGGGATATGGCGATCAATATTCCAAGTCCGGGGATTTCAATCCCAATTTGTTTGAGTAGGGAAGCGGTGGGTTTGTCCAGAATATTAAAGAAGAGTTTCAGAATGTAAATCGTCAGCGCGAAGGGGGCGATGGCCAGAATTCCGGCAAAAAAGGTCCGGCGGAGATGGGAGGCGACTTTATTCATAGGAGGCTTGTCTGACTGCTTTCCAGATTGAGTAAATACCGTTTTCGATCCAATCCGCCGCCATAACCGGTGAGTAATCCGTTTTTTCCAACAATCCGGTGACACGGAATAACAATGGGGATTGGATTACGGGCGTTGGCTGCACCTACGGCCCGCACAGCTTTCGGTCGGCCGATTTTCCGGGCGATCTCACTGTAAGTTGTGGTTTTTCCATACGGAACGGTTGCGACAGCATTCAACACATTCTTAAAAAATGAAGTTGTCCTCAGATCAAGTTTCAGATCGAAGGTTGTGCGTTGTCCGGAAAAATACGCATCCAATTGGTGTCTTGCATTTGCACAAGAATCAGGATCGGCAATGCAATGATCATCAGGGAAAAAACCGGCGGGTGATGTTTCTCCCGGAAACAAAACCAGTGCTAATCCACGCTCCGATTCTGCCAGTGTCAATTCACCAATAGGCGTAGGGTGATGAGTGTATTTGATTGTCATTTAGTTTCGATAAAAGCTAAAAAATATAGCAGGAATCGAAACAAATTCCTAAAGATCAGTTTTATCTTGTGGAACCAGCGCTCCGCCGATTACAGCCGGTGCACCGGAAGCGAAACGGAAATCGGAAGTCCGGGATATTAGATCAAAAATGGAGTCCCACGGGAAAATCCCGTGGGACCTTATAAATTTTTCCGATCGCAGGATGATTAAAAATGATTCAACCACGGCCATAGACCATGGTTTTCTCTATATCGG
>CAZJWP010000116.1:0-6487 GCA_964549745.1 uncultured bacterium
GATTAGTAATGCTCCCAAAACGATTCCGGTAAGCTCCAAAACCCACCGCTGTACCGAATGCTCGGAAACGATCACCGATTCAGCCGCCAGGGCGTAGTCATCCTGGATGAAATTTGCCAACTTCACTTTCCAGACCAAAGTATCCTGCACCAGGCTGTCCGCATTCGTGAACACCAGTTTTCCGGGAAGGAACGCTTTGATGACAAAGGAATCGTCCTGCAAACCCTGCAGTCGGTTCAATTCAGTCAGGTATGGCTGGAGGGCTGAAACCAGGGAATCAGCATAACCTACCGGTAATTCACTTTGGAACGGCCGGATCGCTGCTGTCAGGAATTCCCGGTGATCCGGCAATTGTCCTTTAATGGGCGTGTATTCGTTATCAATGGAAAGTTCAAGGTGATGGATCAGGCGCTCTTGGGTCAAATCTCCTTTTTCCGGGAAGGGTACATCCAGGATCACTTTCCGGTACAAGTACCGAAGAACATCCCGTTGCCATTGTGTGGAATCTTTCGGCGCTTCATCCAGCAGCACCGGTCCCACTTTTGGATATTTGGAATAGACTCCGCGCCCAATAAATCGTACGGCGAGTGAATAAGAAGTGGATATATTTTCATGCGTCACTTTCCTGAGAACATGAATCACAGGGCGGCCCTTTGGTCCGAAAACAAAAGCGCTGTCTTTACTAAATAATTGAGATTTTAAAACCCAGGTCGTATCCTGGTTATCCTTGTTTATCGTCCAGGTAGTATCGTTGATCCAACCGCTGGGATGGGGAAAATCATCGTCATATAAATCACGGGCATCCCCCTTGGATTTCAGGATCAGATTGCTGCTGCCGTCCGGTAACAGACTGATTGTCAGCAGATGTTCAACGCATCCCGAAAGGATGACGAACGCCGGTATAATAAACCACCTAATCTTCATTCTGGTATTTGGAGTGGACAGATTTCAAAGGTCGGATCATAACAGCACCTAATATAGCACCGGTAACCATATCCAGAACATAATGATAAGAACACGCCACGGTAGCCGTTAAAATGGCGCAAAGTAAAACCACGAAAAACGGTTTCCATCTTGGGAAGAACCGGCTTCCGTACCAGGTCATCACTACGGATGCGGCGGCATGAATACTGGGAAAAGCACCGCCACCACGGTCGAAGGTTTGATAAATCCAATTCATGATTTTTGTGAGCAGCAACGGATGGGTGATGGTTTCCGCGCGGTGATAAACCGGACCGGAGGATGGAAAGATCATTACAAACAACTGGAGTGAAAGGGTCACGCCCATCAGGACAAAAATATATTCGCCGACTCGTTGCCGTTGCTTCCGGAATGCAAGTGCGGCAAACAGGAAAAGACTGATGTAATACACAAAATACACACCGTGAAACAGGTCCAATACTCCGGCCGGTAAACGTTGTGGCAGGATGATATACCATTGCTGGTGAAACAGGGCCAGTTCCGCTTTTAAAACCAGCGGATCCAGATCAGTCATGAAAAATAAATGCCGGAGCGAACAAACCTGCGGGTACCACCAGATCAAAAGCGGGATCGGGTAAAATTGATGGACAGCCGTTAGGAATGGCGATTCGGGATTTTCCCGGTGATATTTTACCAGCATACCGATCGCGATCATGGTGAAAACATTAGTAAATACATTCAGCCCGGGATAAGGAGCAACTTGCCAGCGAACCAGAACCAGCAAAGTAATGATCCACAGATAAAGTAAAATCCAGCGATCAGTAAGGGTCAGATTGTGACGGCGCCACATGAAGTAAATTAAGACAAAAAAAGGGTGACGAAGAAAAACTCCATCACCCTTTAGTAATATTTACTTAGTACGATCTAGAATGTTTGCCGAAGCGCATTCTGGAGTGTTCGGATAATCAACAAAGCATCGGCGCCTGAAACCACACCGGTTGGGTTGAAGCGTCCGGTAATGACATCGGCCTGCATGATTCCACGCTCTGCACAAAGCGCCATGGCATTGTATGCCGGAACGGTGGATGATACATCGCTAAAGCGCGAAGGTGTTTCACCCACGTAACGTGTTTCCAGGCTGTTATCGCCGGTGGCGGCGACCAACATTCGTTGAACTGCCATGGCATATCCGGCACGAGTCACCGTTTCATTCGGATGGAACAATCCGTCCGGATACACATCCATGACACCGTATTTCACGGCATCGTCGATCCAAACTTCCGCCCAGTGACCGGCCACATCCACCGGTGTAAACGACTGATTCATCGCTTTCATTTGCGCCGGAGTCATGAATCCCGGGTTGGCTGCCGCTTTTTTATCGAAGATTTCTGCGACCTTCAGTTCTTCCATGAATAGTACGGCCAGGTCAGCACGGGTGATTTTGTCCTGAAGTGCCACCTTTTTACCCACGTCGGTTCCGGGCATGGCCCGAACGATCTTCTGTGACATTTTCCATTTATCATCGGCTTTTCCGGAGAAATCACCTTTCATGTCCACCACTTTGCGGAAATTATTTTCCGCCTCTGCAAAATTATAATTGTACAAATTAGCCAGACCCAGATAATAGAGGGCCGATTCGTTTTTTGGATCCTTTTTTAATGCCCGGTTACAATCGTGCTCCGCATAATTAAACCATCGTGCTTCCATGTCACGCATTTCCACCCAGCCCCGTCCGGCTAATGCATAAGCATCCGGGTCACCGTTCGCTTTTTGTTCGGCAATGCCGATGTTGATGCGCGCATCTTTTTCGTTTTTCTGTGCTGCATAGGTTAAACCCAGCCCCGCATAACCCAGTGCAAATTTTTTGCTTAAGTCAACCGAACGCTGGAATGATTTCAAAGCCTGATCGTAATTCCCATCATCAAAGGCACGCATACCGGCCCGGTAATGATATTCGGGTGTATCGACGGCGCTCTTGGGTTTTTGACTGCAACCATTTAAATATAAAGCCAGTGGAAGAGCCAATAATAAAAGTCCAATATGTTTACGTTTCATGACAACCTCGTCCCTGATTGTTTTTGAAGGTGAATAAATCGCTTAAAAGTATAAATAAAAAGAATAGGGAGCCATTTGATTTTAATCACAATCAACAGCGGATAGTTTGGATTAACATTGTTTTAACCCTTGGTTCATAATAATTTAACAAGACTTATTCTATGCTCAATGCGAGGACGTGAAACACTTATGAAAAAACAATCAGTTCGACTCCTTTTTATACTTCTGAGTGCTCAGCTTTTCGTTTGGGGACAAACCACAACGGTAAAGGGAACCGGTTACGGTCTCACCAAGGATGCAGCGATTGAACAGGCAAAGCGGGCTGCGGTGGAAACAGGTTTGGGCGCCTACATCTCAAGCCAAACCGTGGTTACGGCCACATCACTCTCAGATAATATCTATTCCAAAGCCAACGGATTTGTCAAAACCTTTACCATAGACAGTGAAACCCAGGAAGCGGACGGAAACTGGAAAATTACCATTGATGCGGAAGTAACCCAAATTCTGGATGAAGTCATCAAAGATAAGGTGGCGCTTCAGACGCTATTGAACAGTATGAACCGGCCACGGATCATGTTCCTGATCCGCGAAACTAACCTGATCGATAACACCAGCACCGATTTCGTAGAAACCAAATTGCTCAGTATGTTCTATGAAAAAGGATTCGATGTGGTGGATCGTCAATTGGTGGAAGCGTTGAAAGGGAAGCCGGATTATAACCAGGCTTTGGAAGGTAACATTTCCGCAGCAGCGAAGATTGCCAGTCAGTTGGGAGCGGAAGTCATTGTTATCGGAACGGCCAAAATTTCGTCCGGCGGTAAAGTGTACAACATGTATTCGGGTCAGGCTGATGTCAATGGCAAGATCATTCGCGTAGATACCGGTGAAGTGCTGGCTGTGGTTCCTCAGGCGCATGGAAAGAAACCACACATCTCCGCTTCGGTGGCCGGGACCAATGCGGCCCAGGAAGCCGCGGAAAAGCTGGGCGATGAAATCATTCGTCAGTTGATCGAAAAGTGGAGTACGCAGCAGGCCAACTTCATCAAAGTATATATAGTGCTTAAGAACGCTGATTTTGGTTCATACATGACCTTTGAATCATTTCTGAAGGCACAAACCGTTTCCGGAATTCGCAATGCTTATGCCAAAAGTTTGAACGATGGCGTTGCGGAATACGAAGTTGAATTTGAGGGCAAGGCCCAGGATCTGGCCATGGGTCTTACCCAAACCAGTCCGGATGGATTAAATATTAAAGTCACCGGTTTATCGGGCAACCGGATCACAACCGAAATTGTTCCTTAGGAGGATTGTATGAAGAACTTACTGGGTATTTTATGCATGAGTACTCTGGTCTTGGCCCAGGGTGAATTTGTCGGTGAACAACTGGATAAAGGTTCCATCAATTATGCGGATCGCACTATCCAGGCAAAGGGCATCGGTTTTATCCCGCAGAATTCAATCAATGCCGGCCAGGCGCGACGTTCCGCATTGATTATTGCAAAAAATGACGCACTTCGAAATTTGATTGAGATCGTTAATGGTGTGACGCTCACCAGCGAAACTACCATGAGTGGCGCCATGCTGGACGATGTGATCCGAACCCAGGTGGAAGGTGTGATCCGCGGGGCGCACCAGATGGGCGAACCCAAATACCTTAGCGATTCTTCTGTGGAAGTCATCTATGAAGTGGCGATGAGCGGTATTTCCGAAGTCGTGATCCCGGCTCCCGTCGTTACGCAACCTACCGGAGCCGGTGCTACGGAAGTCCCGCAACCGACTATGGAAACACCAGCGGTTGCCGCAGAACCTTATACCGGTGTGATCCTGGATTGCCGCGGACTGGGTGTTCGACCGGCGTTGGCTCCGCGCATTTTGGATGCCGGTGGCGATGTCGTTTTCGGTCCCGGAAATTATTCCCGTGAATATGCGGTAATGAACGGCGTTACCGGTTATACAAAATCATTGGATAATGCCAGAAAGGATCCCCGTGTTGGTGCAAATCCTTTGGTATTGAAAGTTCAGTCCACAAGCGGCTCCAACAAAACGGATGTGGTCGTTTCCAATGCGGATGGCAGAACCATTCTAAGTCTGGATCAACAACAGAATATTCTGGAAGATTGTCGTGTAATGATACTGCTGGACTAAAAAGTCAGAGAGGAAAAAGGAGGGTAGTTTGATGCGTTTAACCGGACGGCTGGCTGGTTTAATCACATTCCTGTTTATGGTTGCGACTGTTTGGGCGCAGGATTCCGCAGTTACGGTGCCGAAAGGCGAAAAAGAGTCCACTGAAGTGAAACTGGATGTTGGCGATATCGCCCCGTCCTGGGCGATTATGTCCGCTCCCGGTCAGTTTGAATTCCTGCACAACTGGACCGAGGTTGAGGAAAAACAGCTTCGGAAACCGCAAACCCAACCGGATCGCCACGTGGTTGTGATGAGTTTCTTTGCCACCTGGTGTAAACCCTGTATGAAAGAATTGCCCCATCTCCAAAAAGTGTATGAAAAATTTCAAGGACAGGATGTTGTCTTTTTTCTGGTGGATATCACGGAAGCTACCCGTTCCAATAAGGGATTCGAAGATTCTCCAAAAGCCAAACCGTTTCTCGAAGCAAAGGGAATCACGATTCCGATCTTGAATGATAATATGGGTGTAACCAAGGAAAAATACGGCGTTGCGACACTTCCCCGGCTTTTTATTATAGATAAATACCAAACCATCCGATTAATGAAACATGGATTCCATGATGGAGAAGATTTTGAGGGCGAGTTGACCACCGTCATTTCCGACCTCCTAAAATAAAAGTAACTTAAAACAAAAAGCGAGTCTGCCCATGCGACTTTTGTTCAAAAACCCACACGTTTATTTTTCTTTTCTTATATACTGCCTGGCGGTGCTCTCCGTCAATTTATATGCACAGGATGCCCAAAACGGGAAATTCACCGTTGCCGTACTGGATTTTGAAGGAAGAGGCATTTCCCAACAGGAAGCGCAAACACTTACGGATCGATTGACAAGTGAGCTGGCTAACACGAATGCTGTGATCCTGGTTGAGCGGAATCAAATGAAAGAAATCCTGGATGAGCAAGGCTTTCAACAATCCGGTTGTACAAGCGCCGAATGTGCGGCGGAGGTCGGGGCTCTTTTAGGGGTCCAAAATATGATATCAGGATCGTTTGGTAAGATCGGAAACAGCTACACTATTGATGCCAAGATGTTTACCGTGGAAACCGGTGCGACGGTCAAAACCGTAAGCAAGACCTACAAAGGCGAAATCGACGGGCTGATCGCAGAAATTGAAATCCTGGCCTGGGAAATCGTGGATTTGAAACCGCCAAAAGCTTTGTTGGAGAAGCAGAAAGAATTGCCACAGACGGTTGCACAACCTGCTGCAAAAAAAGGCGGAGGCATGAAGTGGATTCTCATTGGAGGCGCCGTTGTGGCTGCCGGTGGAGCTTATTTCCTGCTCAGTGGCAGCAGCGCTTCCCCCTTGCCTGAACCACCGACTTTACC
>CAZJWP010000117.1:0-6284 GCA_964549745.1 uncultured bacterium
ATCGATCACTACAACACCAATACAATAGATTGGAAAGGTTTTTACTGGCAAGGTGATTATACCAAAGATCGTTTTAACCTATATGGAGTTGTTGGTTTCTCATCCGTGGGTTACACCTATACGGATCACTTCAGATCCCAAAGCACGGATACTCTCGGAAATCATGGTACAGAATACTTTGCGTATAACCGTGACATCTCCGGGAGTCAGTACAAATTAGGGACTTCCTATCGTGTCTGGGGTAATTCCAATGTTTATGCCAACTATGCAAATGTCTATAAAATCCCCAATTTCGATGGTGCAATTAATGATTACGATGGTTCCGTTTATACAGATCCAAAACTTGAACATTTTGTATCCAGAGAATATGGATTGATTGACCGCTTCGATGATGGTTACCTGCGTATCAATTACTACAACACGGATTGGTTAAATCGTTCCCGTGCAATTGGTGTCCAAAATGCCGATGGTTCTGACGGGTACGTATACTTAAGCGGTATCAATGCAAAACACACCGGTATTGAAGGTGAAGCTCAGATTAGAATCAACAATATGGTTGATATCAGTGCCGCTATCTCTATTGGTAACTGGCGTTATACTTCTGATCCATCCGGATTCTATAATGACTATGGCTCAGGTGGTCTCCAAAACTATACATACTATCTCAGTGGATTAAAAGTTGGTGATGAACCACAGTATAAGCAAGTAATAACCCTGGGGTTACATCCAATGAAAAACCTGAGAGTTGATATTGTAAGTGATTATAATGGTAATCACTATGCCAAATGGGATCCCTTCAGCAGAACAGATTCTACAGACAGAGCTCAAAGTTGGAAGATTCCTGATTACAATATCTTCAACCTGCATTTCACATACAGCATCACGAAGAATCTCCAACTTTCAGGGCATTTCTTTAACCTGATGGATAAAGTCTATGTCATGGAAGCCGTGGATAACAGTTCTTATAACGCATATACTGCAGATGGTAAAAACCATAGTGCTAATGATGCAGAAGTCTTCCTGGGCTTGCCACAGAGATTCAACTTCTCATTGAGTTATGGTCTTTAAGTCCTAACCGGACCCCCCAAAAAAAGCCCCGGAAATTCCGGGGCTTTTTTTATTGACAAAATTTCTTATTTCAATCCCGGTCGAATCCGCCTTTCCAGAACACGACCGGTAGAATCTAAAACGGTCACTTTCGTTTCCATCGCATTGTAATCCCGCTCCAATTCCGTTTTCTTTAATACATGACCGGCAGCATCCCGGATGGTCATTTCGATCAAACCTTCACCGGTTCGGTAACGCAATTCACGACTTCCAACTTTGGCGGAATCGGATTGATAGTACGTGGAAACTGCCAATTGTTCTCCCGGTTTGTTACTCACTTTTGGATAGGTAATGATATAGTAGTAGTAAAGAATATCATTCCCGTCAAGGGCCTCAATTCTTTTCGGTAAGAAACCGGTATTTAAATCCACAACCGCTCTCCAACCTTTTTTCACCGTACTTAAGTCCGGCGCAATTAAATCAGGTTCAATTTCCGATAATTGACTGTCCTGTAAAAACCGAACCGTATATTTCCGGTAAAGACCGTCATCTTCACGACTGAGTCGATATTCGTAAACCGGCTTGCGTTGTTCATCAAAATAAATGACCCGATCCAGACGTCCTTTGCCATCAAACACGCCCTTGAAATAACGTCCTCTTTCCAGATCCAGCGGTTTCAGGGTTCCTTCCAATCGTCCCGCTACCGGATCCCACTTTGGAGCCAGATGAACCGATTTGGGTTTCCCGGTTTGAATCACCTGGGGAATTTTTCGGCGCATTTTTTGCGGATCTTTCCCTCCGGCGGTCAGAACGGACACAGCAAGCGTAGAAAAAAACAGAAATTTTGCCAATCGCAAAATCGTCATCCCATCCCCCAGAATGTAACGATCAGCGCCAGAATTAAAACAGTTACACCAATCCAGGGCGCTCCTCCGGGCATGGATCGCGCCAGACCGGCATCCTGCATCACTTTTCGATAGTCCAGATTCACCGGGGTAATGTATCCGCGATTGACTTCTACGACTACGGTGCCTGGCATCGTATCCGGAGAGGCCAGCACAGAATCGGCGCTGTCGGACACGGCCGGGAAAAACCCGATTCGATGCTCACCCGGATTCACCATAACAATATCCGGTAACGGCGTATGCCCCACCAGACCGCCATCCACGTACACCGGTATGTCACGTTGCGGGCAATGGATAACCAATCCGGTACGGGCGGAATCGGCGGAAATTTCCTGAGCCGGGATCATGGTAAAGCACAGAAATATCACTCCAAAAAATACGTTAGCCCTGCTGAACATATTTTAACTCCTGTTGCAATTGAATAACTTCCACCACCAATTCTTCAATATTTTCTCCGGCCGATTCCAGCTGCTTCATTTTCAATCGTCTGGAAGAGATGGCTTCTTTTATGTGATAAATTTTGAGAGAACGTAAACAATCCTTCACGGTTTGTTGCGGATCGGTAAACGGGGCCGATTCCATCAATACTGCCGCTACTTTTTCCCGGCTGTCCTTATCTTCGAACTGATCCAATAAAGCCGAAGGTTCCGGTGATTTTAGGGCCAGCGTCACCACTGTTTTGAGAACCGGATCGGGAAACTGGTCCGGCTTCACTTCTTCAATGGCCAGCAGACGCGCGTCGCTGTCATCTCCGGTCAACACACGGATCAAATCCGCCTGTGCTTTTTCCACACCGGTAAATCCGGATTTTTCCTTCGATTTACTTTCAGGTTCCGGCCGGCGGTTTCTTCTTGACCGAATCCGGTCCAACCTCCGAAGCAGCTCCTGCTCATCCACCAACAGTTCATCCGCTAAATCACGAATAAACTCCGACCGGATAATTCCGTCACGGATTGGCGCTGCATTCTCCAAAATGTCCTGAATAAATGAAGAACGATTGGCACCACGTAAACTGCGGGCGTCGGTTGTGTCCAGATGAAATTCCAGCAAGGGTTGCGCCTGATTCACGGCTTCCATGAAACGATCTTTTCCAACTTCGCGGACCCATTCATCCGGATCCTGGTTATCCGGGATAGACAAAATGCGCGGCTCCATTCCTTGTTGTAATAATAAATACCCGGCCCGAACCGCTGCTTTCCGACCCGGCTCATCACCGTCATAACTCACCACCACATGCGGTGTAAATTTCCGCAGTTGACCCACATGCAGCTCAGCCAGCGCCGTTCCGGAAACGGCGATTACATTGGTTATTCCCGAACCGATAAGCTGGAGATAATCCATGTAGCCTTCCACTAAAATAGCCTGATCCGCTTTTCGGATCGCATCCCGTGCGGCGTGAAGTCCGTAAAAAATTTCGCTTTTGTGATAAATCGGTGTTTCCGGTGAGTTCAGGTACTTGGCCGGATCATCGTCCAGGGCACGGCCACCAAAAGCAACCACCCGACCGGATAGATTGAAAATCGGAAACATAATCCGATTCCGGAACCGATCGAATTGGCCTTTCTCGGTTTTGGTAAACAATCCGCTTTTCTGAATGATATCCACCGGAGTATTCTTGGTTTTGACTTTATTCAACATAAAATCCCATGAATCGGGCGCCAGACCCAAACGGAATTCCCGGATGATTTTCTCCGAAAGACCGCGGTCCATAAGATAGGACAAAGCCTTTTTCCCGCTGTCTGAAAACAGTTTATTGCTATACAAATCAGCGGCAAAATCGTGAAGATCATAGAGTTTCGTAAACAGATCGGTCTTCTCAGGGCTCTCCTGCAAATCCAGTTCAATACCCGTCTGTTGTGCCAGTCGCTTCAACGCTTCAACAAAACTGATCTTCTCATATTCCATCAAAAACGTGATGGCATTTCCGCCGGCGCCACAGGAAAAGCATTTGTAGATCTGCTTGCGTTGCGACACATTCAGTGACGGATGCCGATCGTTGTGAAACGGACACAAACCGATGTAATTCTGACCCTGTTTTTTAAGATTGACATACGGCGAAATGACGGTCACAATGTCGGCCGCATCGCGGATGCGATCGATGGTATCCTGGGACACAGTTGCCATCAGATTTGTATCCCTTCCGGTCGGAGATCGTCCGGGAGTTTGAAGCGTTTTTCCAGGCCGTGCATAAATGTTTTTCGGACTTTGTACAGCGTGTTCACGATGGCGGATTCCCGACGAATGATGTGGGACCAGCGATAGGCGGAGGACACATCCAGAATCAGCGTGGCGGCTGCAATGAGAACGGCGCCTTTGAAAACGCCAATTATGGTTCCGCCGGTGCGATCAATCCAGCGCGGCCATTGATCCGCCAAATACTCAATGACGCGGAAACCCAGACGAAATGCCAGGTACAAACCCACAAATAGCAAGATTAAAAGCGAACCTGTTACCAGGTGATTATTGGCCGGAATATGCGTTGCTGCCCAGCCGGAAAAACTCCCGGATAACCAGACACTGATAAACAGCCCCAGGATCAATGCGCCAATCTGGCTCAGTTCAGCCATGGCGCCGCGATGGAAGCCAAGATATCCGGTCCCGGCCATCAAAATCAAACTCAATACATCAATAATTGAGAGCGGCACGGAACTCCGGTCAGCTCAGGGCTTCCCGAACCAATTGACTGGCCAGTTTTCCGTCCAGGCGGCCCTGCCCTGCTGCCATGACTTTAGCCATGACCTTCCCCATGTCCGCCAGTGAACCGGCGCCGGTTTCGGCGATAATCTTCGTCACCAGCTGACGTACCTCTTCTTCACTCATCATTTGGGGCAGGTAACTTTGGATAATTTCCAGCTCGGCATTTTCCTGAGCGGCAAGATCGGTGCGGCCGCCCTGAGTATACTGTTCGATGGAATCCTTCCGCTGCTTGACCTGTGACCGCAATACGGCCAAACATTCTTCATCGGTAAGATCATCCCGTTTTTCAATTTTTTTATCTTTCAGTGCGGAGAACACATTCCGCAACGTTGCGGCCTTCTCCTTTTCGCCCGCCTTCATGGCGGCGTACATATCGCCTTGAACTTGTGTAAAAAGACTCACGTTTTCCTCTATGCTTGATCGATTCGTTTCATGGCTAACAGGCAGCGGTCCTGGTCCTGGTCGAACCCGATGAACCGTCGGCCCATTTTTTTTGCCACCACGCCGGTTTGTCCCGAACCCATAAATGGATCCACGACCCAATCCAGTTTGGTGGTGCTCAATTTCAGGATGCGCTCCATCACCTGTTCGGGGATCAACCGATGATCGGTTGCCCGATTCATGGCCCAGTCCACCACATCGCTCCAGAAATTGCTACCGGGCGCATTTTCGCCGGTTCGCGGCGATGTACTTCGCTCAACGGTCCCCACCCAAAGATCGCCGCACTGATCACTCAGAAATGGTTTATCCTGTGCCTCCGGATTCGCCGGCTTTCTCCAGGTAATGCGTGTACGAATGTAAAAATCGTCAGCAACCAGTGATTGATACATCCCCGACTGCGGCCAGTTGCAAAACAGGAAAATGAAGCCGGAATCCTTGAGGACTCGCCGACATTCTTTGAGCCAGCGTTGGTGCCAGGCATACAAGTCCTGCCAGGTTGTGTCTATGCCCGATTCTTTCAAATCACGGACCGGGTTCTCCGGTGGTTTTGTTACAACCAGGTCTACACTTTTACCCGGAAGTTCCTTGAGCCCGGTCAGCACATCCACCTGATAAAGACCTTCCTTCAGTTCGTCCTGCTTGTTTTTAAGATCATCCGCCTGCTGTAACGCCGGCAGATAGCGATTTAATTCATCAATGGTCAAACCACCGACGAAGGGAAGTGATTCGGGTAAATCCCCGCCGAGCCAATCTTTTTCAAATGCGGACATCCTTGGAATTTATCAATGAATCCGATGGGAAGGAAGCAGGGACAGGTTTGGGATAAGGTTAAGGGTGTGGTTGGGACAGACATGAATTCTTTTGCTCCTATACCCTGAATTTAGATATTGCGGGCCACAAGTATATTGGATAGAATAATTCATTAATTCATGCGTTATATGAAGGATTTACCAAATCGAAAATCTATTCGTTTGCAAGGATGGGATTATTCCGGCCCGGGAATGTATTTCATTACCATTGGAACCTGGCATCAAAAACATCTCTTTGGAAAAATTATTAATGGCAAAATGCAATTATCAAAATGTGGCGGAATTATTGATAAATGGTGGCATAGAATATCCGATAAATATGAGAGAGTATATCTCGATGCATTTATCATAATGCCAAATCATATTCATGGGATAATTGAGCTAA
>CAZJWP010000118.1:0-6274 GCA_964549745.1 uncultured bacterium
GGATCAATGTTGTGAATTCATCCAATTAGCCTTCGGCAGAATTGTGATCATTGCAATCGGAGAAGATGCAATCCGGGGGTTGCCGGATGGCATCTTTAAAGCTGTTTTTCGAAGGACCCTAGCCACTCTTGTTAGGCAACATACGTTTCTAAGGATGCCATCTCTCGGAAGAGATTGCATCCTTTCCATTACTCCAATTCTCCATGACTCCCTTCCTCCAAATTCTTCTTCCCTTCCTTGCTTCGGATTTTGCGGGACTGGTAAATTTTAAGGCTTATTACGAATTTATTTGCAGAACATAAGGATTCACAATGCCGAACGCTCAAATTTCTGTCCCGCGCCCAGTGAACGAGCCGATCCGTTCCTATGCGCCGGGATCTCCCGAAAGAAATTCTCTACAACAAAAACTTAAAGAACTAAGCTCCGATCAAATTGAAATCCCTTTAATTATTGGGGGAAAAGAAGTTTTCACCGGACAGACCCACAATGCCGTCATGCCGCACAATCACAAGCATGTGCTGGCCAAGGTTCACCAAGCCGGAACCGTTGAAGTGAAGCAGGCGATTGATGCGTCTCAAAAAGCGTGGAAAGACTGGTCGGAAACACCGTGGGAATCGCGGGTAGCGGTACTGAAAAAAGCCGCTACGTTGTTAGCCGGTCGTTATCGGGATACGCTGAACGCAGCCAGTATGCTCAATATGAGTAAAAACCCTTTCCAGGCTGAGATTGATTCCGCTTGTGAGCTAATCGACTTTTTCAACTTCAATTCATTTTATGCCCAGGAATTGTACGGCATGCAACCCATGTATTCACCCTCCGGTATGTGGAATATGGTGCAGCACCGGCCGTTGGAAGGTTTTGTATTTGCAGTCACACCCTTCAATTTTGTGAGCATCGCAGGGAATCTGCCCACTTCACCTGTTTTAATGGGAAATGTGTCGCTCTGGAAACCGGCTTCCAGTGCAGTTTACCCGTCCTATTTCTTAATGAAGATGTTCCAGGAAGCCGGGCTCCCGGACGGTGTCATCAATTTCATTCCCGGACCCGGTTCCCAGGTGGGACCGATGGTCATGGCTGATCCTAAACTGGCGGGAATTCACTTCACCGGTTCCACTGCTGTATTCCAGAATATGTGGGCGACTGTCGGGAAAAACATCGCTTCATACAAATCCTATCCACGGATTGTCGGTGAAACCGGCGGGAAAGATTTCCTGATTGCCCATGCTTCTTCGGATTTGGATGCGCTGGTGACGGCTGCGGTCCGCGGCGCATTTGAATACCAGGGACAAAAATGTTCGGCGTTGAGCCGTATGTATATTCCTGAGTCTTTGTGGCCGGAGTTCAAATCCGCAT
Source organism: uncultured bacterium (assembly GCA_964549745.1). GTDB lineage: Bacteria > Fidelibacterota > Marinisomatia > Marinisomatales > J089 > J089. The sequence continues at coordinate 1,354 of CAZJWP010000118.1, forward strand.
ACACGGATCAGGTCGCTACGATCAAGATGGGTTCGGTTGATGATTTCTCCAACTTCATGAATGCGGTTATTGATAAACCGGCATTTGAATCCATCACCCGCTATATCGACTATGCCAAATCCAGTCATAATGCGGATATCATCACCGGCGGGAATTACGACGATTCGGAAGGCTATTTCATCGAACCAACAACCATCCATACTTCCGATCCCCATTTTAAAACGATGGAAGAGGAAATTTTTGGTCCGGTCTTGACGATCTACGTATATCCGGATAAAGACTGGGCAGACACTTTGAAATTGGTGGATAGCACTTCACCTTATGCATTAACCGGCGCCGTGTTTGGGAACGATCGAAAAGCGGTTGTTGAAGCCAGTAACGCTTTAACCCATGCCGCCGGGAATTTCTATATCAATGACAAACCCACAGGCGCGGTGGTGGGGCAACAACCCTTCGGCGGAAGCCGTGCATCCGGAACCAACGACAAAGCCGGTTCTTTATTTAACCTTTTGCGGTGGGTTTCCCAACGGACCGTTAAAGAAACGTTCGATCCGCCCCGGAATTACCGCTACCCATTTATGGACTGATATGCACCCATTTTTAGAGAATATTTTACATTTCAGGCAGACCTTCGGGTTTAGTTAAGAACGTTCGTTCTTCCAAAACCCTTATTTAAATAACTCATTTCAGGAGAAATAAAATGTCTGCTATTAAAACACTTATCATGGGCGCTGCCGGTCGCGATTTTCACAATTTCAATGTGATTTACCGGGACAACCCGAAGTATGAAGTGGTGGCGTTCACCGCTACTCAAATCCCCGACATTGAAGGTCGTAAATATCCCGCCAGTCTGGCCGGCGATTTGTACCCGGATGGCATTCCCATCTACGATGAAGCAGAGCTGATCGAATTGATCAGGAAATTAGAAGTCGAAGAAGTGGTCTTCGCCTATTCCGATGTTGCCCACGAAAATGTGATGCACAAGGCATCGGCTGTATTGGCAGCCGGAGCCCATTTCAAGATGCTGGGCAGTGAACCAACCATGATCAAATCGACAAAACCAGTCGTGGCCGTTGGCGCCGTTCGTACCGGGTGCGGAAAAAGTCAAACCACGCGCAAAGTGGCTGAAATCCTAAAAGCAGCCGGGAAAAAAGTGGCGGCAATCCGTCATCCCATGCCTTACGGTGATCTGGCCGCTCAAGCTGTTCAACGCTATGCGACTCTTGACGATCTGAAAAAATATGACTGTACCATCGAAGAGATGGAAGAATACGAACCGCATATCACTACCGGAACTATCATCTACGCCGGTGTGGATTATGAAGCGATTCTACGTCAGGCTGAGCAGGAAGCGGACGTAATCCTCTGGGATGGCGGCAACAACGATCTCCCCTTCTACAAACCCGATCTGTACATCGTAGTTGTTGATCCGCATCGCCCCGGGCATGAAACCAGTTACTATCCCGGTGAAACCAATTTGCTCATGGCCGATGTCGTTGTGATCAACAAAATGGACACCGCCGATGGCGAAGCGATTGACGACGTCCGCTGGAATGTGCGTCAGGCCAATCCAAATGCAAAAATCATTGACGCTGCCTCACCCATTTCCGTGGAAGACAGTCAGTTGATTGACGGAAAAATCGCTTTGGTCGTGGAAGACGGTCCCACCCTCACTCACGGAGAAATGACTTACGGCGCCGGTATGGTCGCTGCCGAAAAATTCGGTGCAGATGATGTGGTTGATCCTCGTCCGTATACAGTTGGCAAAATCACCGAAACATTTGAAAAATACCCGGACATCGGCACCCTCCTTCCTGCAATGGGTTACGGTGAACAGCAAATGAAAGATCTGGAAGCAACGATTCGGAAAACCGAATGTGACGTGGTCATTATCGGCACACCGATCGACTTGCGGCGGGTGATCAAGATTGATCAACCATCCGTTCGCGTGACCTACGATCTTCAGGAAATCGGTTCTCCGAATTTGACCGACGTATTGAAGCCTTTCCTGAAATAATGTCGAAAACCGCCATGATAGCCTTGGGGGGAAATGCCATTTCCCCCGGAAGCGGTAGCGGAACCATCACCGAACAATTTGCCCGAACCCGGGAAAGTCTGGACGGGATCATGCATTTCGTACGGGAGGATTACAAAATCTGCCTGACACACGGAAACGGTCCACAGGTTGGTGATGAGTTACTGCGGATGGACTTGACACACGCTGAAGTTCCTCCGCTTCCCCTCGGGGTTTGCGTGGCCGGTACGCAGGGAACCATCGGGTATATGATCCAGCAATCGTTCCAAAATCGCTTGTTACAAGAGAATGTGGAACGGGAAGTAGTTACATTAATTACACAGGTGGAAGTGGATCGGGATGATCCCAGCATTCAGCATCCAACCAAATTTGTGGGTCATCGATATTCGAAAAAAGAAATCGATCAATTAGCGCAGAAATTCAACTGGCAGGTTGCGGAACAGAATCCGGGAAAATGGCGCCGAGTGGTTGCTTCACCGATGCCAAGATACATTATGCACGGTGTCAGCATTCGTACGCTGGTTCAGCACGGAACGATTGTGATCACCAGCGGTGGCGGCGGGATTCCCGTCTATCGGGAACCGGACGGGCAATTGGAAGGCCTGGATGCTGTTATCGATAAGGATTTAGCCGCCGCGCTTATGGGACGGATCATTAAAGCGGAAGAGTTGTGGATCATTACGGATGTGGATGCAGCCTATATTAATTACAATAAACCCAATCAATCTGCGTTAGGGAAAATCAATGCTACGGACGCTTATAACTATTTGCAAGAGGGACAATTTCAAAGCGGCAGTATGAAGCCCAAAATTGAAGCGGCGTTGTATTTCCTGAGGCACAATGGCACGCGGGCGTTTATCACCAATATAGATGGTATCGAAAATGCCATTGCCGGGAAATCCGGCACCATTATAACAAACACGGAACCAAGGAGTTAGTGTGAAAATTCATGAATATCAGGGTAAATCCCTGCTTAAATCATTTAACGTACCCATTCAGGACGGCATTGTGATCGAATCAATCGATCAGGCAAAAGATGCCATCGCCAAAGTCCAAAAGGAATACAATTCAGACGCTGTGGTAGTGAAAGCACAAATTCACGCCGGAGGCCGTGGAAAAGGCGGTGGTGTCAAATATTCACCGGATACGGAATCGGCATTGAAAAATGCCGAAGCCATTCTCGGTTCTACCCTGGTGACGCACCAGACGGGACCGAAGGGCCAGAAAGTCAGGAAGCTGTACATCACTCAAGCGCTGGATATTGCCAAAGAATATTATGCGGCTATAACTCTGGACCGCGGTCGCGGGAAACATGTGTTTATGGTTTCGACTGAAGGCGGTATGGAAATCGAAGCGGTGGCCGCCAATACCCCCGAAAAGATCGCCAAAGTCTGGATCGATCCTTTGGTGGGCATGAAGCGATTCCAGGCTCTTTTCCTCGGAAATGCATTAAAACTTGAAGGCGATACGCTGAAGTCAGCCATGGGCATTTTCATGAACATGTATCGTTGTTACGAAGAAACGGACGCTTCCCTGGTGGAAATCAATCCACTGGTGAAAACCGAAGACGGGAAAATCGTCGCTCTGGACGCCAAATTCAATTTTGATGACAATGCACTATTTCGGCACAAAGATATCTCTGAATTGCGCGATGTTTACGAGATTGATCCAACCGAACTTGAAGCCAGTAAATATCATCTGAACTACATCAAACTGGACGGGAATGTAGGCTGTATGGTCAACGGAGCCGGCTTAGCCATGTCGACCATGGATATTATCAAGCTTTCCGGAGGCGATCCGGCTAATTTCCTGGATGTGGGCGGTGCCGCGAATGTGGATACGGTGAAAAACGGATTCAAGATCATTCTTTCCGATGAAAATGTCAAAGCGATCCTAATCAATATTTTTGGCGGGATTGTCCGCTGTGATCGCGTAGCGAATGGCGTGGTCCAGGCCGTGAAAGAACTGGAACTTGATGTTCCGGTCGTGGTCCGGTTGGAAGGCACCAATGCCAAAGAAGCAAAAGAAATCCTGGCTCAATCCGGAGTCAGCATTATTCCGGCAAATGATATTGAAGATGCAGCGGAAAAAGTCGTCGCTGCGGCCAAGCAGTAGGAGAAATCATGTCTATTTTAGTTAATAAAGATTCACGGGTGATTGTTCAGGGCATCACCGGTTCCGAAGGAACTTTTCACGCGACCCAGATGCTGGAATATGGCACCAACATTGTCGCCGGTGTCACGCCGGGAAAAGGCGGACAAACCGCACTGGACGGCAAAATACCCGTCTTTAATTCCGTTGAAGAAGCCAAAGTCCAAACCAATGCAAATGTATCGATCATTTTTGTCCCGCCTGCATTTGCTGCCGATGCGATCATCGAAGCGGCCTACGCCGGGATTGAACTGGTTGTCTGTATTACGGAAGGTATTCCGATTCATGATATGGTCCGGGTCAAACGGATCATTGATATGGAAGGTACCCGACTGGTGGGTCCGAATTGTCCCGGCATTATCACCGTTGATGAATGCAAACTGGGCATTATGCCCGGATTCATTACCCGGAAAGGTCATATTGGTGTTTGTTCCAAATCCGGGACACTTACCTACGAAGCGATCGGGCAACTGGTGAGTGCGGGACTGGGGCAAACCACAGCCATCGGGATCGGCGGCGATCCAATTATCGGTACCAGCATGCGTGATGTACTGGAGCTTTTTGAAGCCGATCCGGAAACAAAAGGCGTTGTGATCATCGGTGAGATTGGCGGTCAGATGGAAATTGAAGCGGCACGTTGGGCGGAGAAAAACATGACCAAGCCGGTTGTGGGATTCATTGCCGGACAGACCGCACCTCCGGGACGGCGGATGGGTCACGCCGGAGCGATCGTTT
>CAZJWP010000119.1:0-5986 GCA_964549745.1 uncultured bacterium
TTAGATAAATCGTTTTCTTCTCAATTCATCCCGCTTTAGTTTTAAACAAACTTTAGGAGGTCGATCATGCGAATTGCTCTTAGTATTTTATTTCTTCTATCGGTGGCGATGCCACAGACCAAGGATAATCAACCCAACTCTGCGCCAAAGGTAAAGTTTGTACCTTATGACGAGGCGCCGGTTGCACTTAGCAAAATTGAGCCCGTGTATCCCGAAATAGCCAGAGAGGCTGGGATTGAAGGGCGTGTAGTTGTTCAGGTATTTATTGATGAAAATGGGAAAGTCACAGATACAAAAATCTTGGAGGGGATTCCGGAAAGCGGATTGAATGAAGCAGCGATCAACGCTGTTACTCAAACGAAATTCAAGCCGGCCATGCTAAGGGATCAGCCGGTGGGTGTCTGGATTACAATTCCGATCAATTTCGCGCTCAATAAATAGCCGAAAAATATCCAGTGAAAAAGCCGGTTTTTACCGGCTTTTTTTATCCCGATCGAAACTCAATAATTAACCATATTGTCGATAAATTAGTTCGTATGAATTCTGATATTTGGATGCCAAACGGTAACAGAAACATGTGAATGAAATAACCGCTCAAACCGCATTGATTACCGGCGCTTCCAGCGGGATGGGCGCCGATTTCGCAAGACAATTGGCGGAACGAGGGACCAACCTGGTTTTAGTCGCAAGGCGTGAAGAACGCTTGAAGCAATTACGCGACTCTATTTTGGAAAAACATCCCGTGCAAATCCATGTGATACCTGCAGATCTTGCCAATCCTGAAGCAAGACAAATCCTGTTCGAGTCTTTACAATCGCGGTCTATCCAGATAGACATTTTGATCAATAACGCCGGTCTCGGTGTTTACGGTAAATTCGTCAAAACACCGTGGGATAAAACGAACAACATGCTTCATTTGGATATCGTGGCACTGACACATTTGACACGCCTGTTTGCCGAAGATATGGTTAAACGCGGCAAAGGACATGTTCTTCTGGTTGCGTCTACCGGCGCCTTTCAACCCACACCAACCTACGCTGCTTATGCTGCAGCCAAGAGTTATGTGCTAAGTTTTGGTGAAGCCCTCAATTACGAACTAAAATCCACCGGTGTAAATTGTACGGTACTTTGTCCCGGAGTAACGGAGACAGAGTTCTTTGACGTATCCGGTCAGAAGATGACCTTTTTCCAAAAAATCACAAAGATGAAAAGTGAAAAAGTAGTTCGGATCGGTCTGAACGCAATGTTCAATAGAAAGCCCAGTGTCGTCGCCGGGAGAATGAATGCATTTATGGCTTGGAATACGCGCTTGTATCCACGGAAAATGGTTACTTCAATTGCTGCATTTTTGATGGGCAAACCGGAATAATTCTATGAAACGATTCTTCCCCAAAAAATGGTTGTATCACAGTCAGGTGTTGTTAATCCTGGTTTTAATCTCACTATCCTGTTGTCAGGACAACCATCATTCCAGTGATAAAAAATTGGATGAAACGGTTATCAATCTACCGGAGCGGCCTCCCAATGCGCTGACGGGAAGCGAGTTAGTCAATGTACTCAAACCGCTTGATCTTCGTTCCCGGGAAGCCCGGATCCTGAGTGAAATACTTTCCGGGAATATTCCCGATTTTCTACGGGAATTGGTGCCTGTCACCTATTCCGCCAACATTGGGGATTCCAGTTATACCGCTATTGCTTACACCATGTGTGACTACATGGCGTTAGGTTCTGACAGCGATTATTTCCTGATTCCCATGACACCGATCCTGGCCCAGGAACTGGCGGATTCACTTCGCATGAGCCTCATGACCCGAAAGATGGTGGACCGGGTTTGGTTACGATCCGACCTCAAACTGGAGCCGCAACCCATTCCCCCAACCGATACCATGGCTACGGTTCCCGTTTTTGCCGCCCACAATACGATGGTCCATGAACAACGATTTCAACACATTGCTGCTTACCCGCTGGGTTCACTTGTGGCCGGCCACAAAAAAGATGTGATTTTATCCAATCGCATCCTGACCCATCAAAACAAAGTAGTGATCTATGGCTGGCATCAATTGAATGGTGTACCGATCCAGCCCATATACTCCGGTCACGTCAACTGGTACGCCGACTACAGTCATGGTATTCGTTTTGTGAGCCGGGAGGTTGTTGTAAACGGGGAAAAACGGGATATCCGGGATATTTTAACGGATTCGGAACTCTACACACTATTGAGTGACGAAAGCGGACCGATGGGAATGCCATATTATCTTGTGGATAAATCATCCTATCCGCCCTGATTCCATTTTTTTGTTTAATTTATTCGTATCTGATTCCGAACAATCCACGCGGAATCCCCATCCGGAGGCGCCATGAAAAAATTCATCCTTTTATTACTATCGCTTTCATTGGCAAATGCTCAGTGGTCCACCGATCCGGGCAGCGCTTTAAATCTGGGCACAGGTATTATGCCTCAGGTTGCACCCGCGCCTGAGGGCGGATTGTATGTGGCCTGGCTTACGGAGAGTAATTTCCATATTTACTTGCAACGGTTAAATGCTGACGGACTGCCCCAGTGGTCGGAGGGCGGAATTCTTGTCAGTTCGCAGCAGGTGGACAGCTGGATTGCCATCAATCATTTGAATTTGGCTTGTGACTCAAACGGAAATGCGATCATTACCACTGTGGATATGCGATCCGGCTCCTGGGAAATCTATGCCTACAAGATTAGTCCGGGCGGTACCGAACTTTGGGGCGCTGACGGTCTTGCACTTTCCGCCACCGGGACGACGAATCTCAGCCCGCAATTGACAATCCTTCCCATGGATAATTCTGCTATTGTGACGTGGATGGACAATTATACGGCCTTGCGCTTACAGCGGATTGATTCGGATGGAAATATTCTCTGGGATAACGGAGGAATCCGGGTGTCGGAAGCGAACGCCAGTTTAATGGACCCGCAACCCAAGATCAGCGATGATGGGAATATTCTGGTGCAATACATCCGGCAAACCGGAAGTTTTCCGGCCGCCCAGAGCCAGGTGATGATAGAAAAATACGACCTGAATGGTGATCCGGTTTGGCCCGCGGCGGCGATGGGACCATCGGTCGGTTTTCCCATGGGAAACTGGGAACAAGATTGTCGCCAGGATGGTCAGGGGGGAGCCTATTCTTCCTGGACGGAATTAAACGGCACCAATCAAACCGGAAAAGTCCGGCATATCAATTCCGACGGCAGTTTAAACTGGACGGATCCGGTAGAAGTGTCGCTCCAGGCGGATCATTTTCGCATCAGTCCGAAACTGGCGGTCACAGAAGGCAGCCACGAAACGTATGCTGTATGGAATCAATCGGACGCAAATCAATTTAACCGGGGGATTTACGCCCAATTTCTTAACACGGATGGTGAACGGCAGTGGGGAGACAATGGTCTGGCGGTTGAGCCTCTGGGTTCATCCGTGTTCTATGATATTCATACCACGAATACACGGGAAGATTTGATCCTGAGTTATATTCGGGAAAACAGTAGTGGAAATGATGATATAATCGCTGGCCGCCTTAATTCTAACGGAGATTTTCTTTGGACGGGCAATTTGGTGTCCGTGACGAATACGGGAACGGATAAAACCGATTTGACGATGCAACGCGGTGCGGATTGTGTTTTCCTGAGCTGGTCGGAAGGAGGATCAATTCGCGCGCACCGCCTTCGCTTCGACGGGACCCTGGGACCGGCGGGAACGCATGAACCGGGAATCATCTTTGTTCCCCTGGATTATGCCACGATTCAAATGGCGATCGATGCCGCCGTTGATTTTGATACCATTTTGGTGCAACCGGGCACTTATCCGGAAAACCTGGACTTCTCCGGGAAAGAAATAGTGCTGGCTTCCATGATGTTGATCAGCGGGGACACGTCTTATATCCACCAGACGATTATCGATGGGAACCAGCAAGGAAGCGTTATCGTGATGAATAAAGGTGAAGGTCCGGGCACAAGAGTGACCGGATTTACCATTCAGAACGGGTCCGGCTTATCCGCCGATCCGGACGGCAATGGTTCCTATGCGATTTACGGCGGCGGAATTTATTGTGAGGATGTTTCTCCTATACTGACGCATTTGAAAATCAGGAACAGTTCGGTGACCAATGGCGGGGGCGGCGGTCTTTTCGGTTCCGGGTCAGATGCTGTTCTCAATGACGTTACCTTCCTAAACAATGAGTCGGATGATGTAGGCGGGGGGATTTATGTGCGCGCCAATTCGGATTTGACTATTGAAAATTGCCGATTTATCGGTAATCATTGTGCCGACGTTGGAGGTGCCATGTATGCCCGGGATAGTTCCGATGTGCGAATTGATCACGTTCTGGCCACCGAAAACATCACCGATCATGCCGGCGCCGGATTTGGATTCAAGAATGGATGTCAGCCGGTGATTACATCATCGACAATCGCAGATAATCATGCCGCACATTTTGGCGGATCCCTTTATTCAAACTCGTCATCATTGAAAGTGGTAAATTCCATTTTGTGGAATAACGAGGGCGGCGAAGTCTATTTCTCCGATTTTGACGATTCCAGTAAAATTGCATTGGCCTATACAGACATTACCGAGGGAAATGCCGGGATTACCACCAATGATAATGGTGAGGTGTTCTGGCTGGATGGCAACCTGGATCAGGATCCACTTTTTGCCGACACTTTAAACGCTGACTTTGGGCTTATCCTCAATTCACCGGCGGTGGACGCGGGGACGGCCTTGTTCATTTTAGACAGTGATACATTGGTGAATCTTGGGTCCGATGATTATCTTGGAGAAACGCCCGATATGGGTGTTTTCGAATTCGTCCCGGACACGGTGTATTATTTTCCCATGGCGAACCAACGACAATGGCAATATGCTTCCGACCAGGATACCTTTGCGCTCACAATTGTGGATTCACAATTCATTGATGGAGCGGACTACTTCACCTTTGATGAATGGTATACGGATGAAGATTACACAACCTTTAAAGTCAGCGGAAATCAGGTTTGGACTCGGACGGATTCCGGAGAAGTGATGCTCTATGATTTTGCTGCCTCACCCGGGGAAGAGTGGCCGGTTTCGGGTTCAAACGGCGACTTTACATTATCGCTTGTTGGACTTAATGAAATGGTGGAAACGCCCTCCGGCACCTATGAATCCTGTATGGCTTTCAACCGCGTGTATGGTGCCGATTACGAATATACAGAATGGTTTGCTCCGGGAGTGGGAATGGTCCAGCGGGACGTGACCACCTTTGCCGGTACACAACGTTACAAGTTAATCTACACCGGACCGGTTCTGGGGATATGCAAAGATTGTGGAACCCAGGCAACCGAATACGCGATTGAGGGGAACTATCCAAATCCGTTCAACCCGGCCACGACGATTCGTTATCATCTGCCTGCAAGCGGAGTTGTAAAAATTTCCATATTTGATTTAAGCGGACGTTTGATCCGGACCTTGATGAATCAAAATCAGGAAGCGGGGAATCACACAATTCGGTGGGAAGGGAAGGACGATTTCGGTCGTGAAGCCGCCTCAGGGATGTACTTTGCACGACTGGAATCGGGAAACGTTGTGAAAACCCATAAGATGGTGTTGTTGAGGTAAAGAATATTCCCGAACGGGAATATTTATTGCTATTGTTTATTATTTAACGCTATTGTTACCGTACGGTAATAATCGGGGTTGTTATCCATCCGAAAGGTTTATATATTACCGATCGGTAACATGAATATAATTACATCAAAACAACTGGGTTCGATAATCCGGAAAACGCGGAAGGGTATGAATGTCACCCAGAAAGATCTGGCCCTAACCTGCGGAACGGGCTTGCGGTTTATTATTGATCTGGAAAAAGGAAAGCCCACCTGTCAGATCGGGAAAATATTACAAGTGCTTCAGGCTTTGGGGCTTGATGTGAAGATTGAAAAACCGGATTTTTCCGGGGATTTCAATAAGCGGTGATGAAAAGATTA
>CAZJWP010000120.1:0-5937 GCA_964549745.1 uncultured bacterium
CATCAAATCCGGGTACAACCGATTAAATCCGGTTTCTAATTGTCCATCCAATTGTTGCAATTCCTTCTGTGAACCGGCCAGTCGATTGGGTTTTTTCATTCGCCGGGAGAGTTGATCCAGGGCCAGGGTTACGCCGTCCAGTCGGCGGTAGGATGCCAGCAGATTGATGGATGTCATGTAGCGGAGAAAACGCTGAGCACGATAAGGGAAATTTTCCTGCGATTGTTCCAGAATAGAATAACAGCCCGGGATGAAATCGTCCGGATCAGAGTCGGGATAGTATCTTTCCCAGTTACGGAGCAGAAAATGATCGAAAGTCACGTCCAGGATGATCCCGGAGACTCGTCTCCGCTCCGGACTGAATTGACGGCGCAACTGTCGAACAGCCGGATGGGAATCGGTAAACTTGTCGATCTTTCGGTGCAGTCGAATTCCGTTTTGGACCGCTTCCGGCCATTGATCCTCATCACCTGCTTTCAGAAAGTCACCCAGGAAATTCCCAAGGATCAAATCCGGATCATTTCCCGATAGAGCAAAATGTGCCAAAAAGTTCACGGTATATTTTCGCTATTTTCCTTTCCGGATTGCTTTCAAACCTTTCCAGGCAATTTTGGGCAGACGATCCAAATCGTTGAATTCACCGGCACCTTTCAGCCATTCACCGCCGTCGATGGTCACCACCTCGCCATTGATATATCCTGAAAATTCAGACATAAGATAGGTGGCTAAATTGGCCAATTCACTGTGCTCACCAAATCGCCCCAGCGGATTTCGTTTTTTCATTGCTTTTTCAATACCAAGCCCCGGCGGCACCAATCGGTTCCAGGCGCCGGGAGTGGGAAAGGGTCCGGGCGCAATGGCGTTGGTGCGGATTTTGTACTTGGCCCACTCTACCGCAAGCGATCGTGTTAGCGCCAGCACTCCGGCCTTCGCCGCGGCGGAGGGAACTACATATCCTGAACCGGTCCAGGCATACGTGGTGACGATGTTCAGCATGACACCGCCATTGTTGGCGATCATGGATTTCCCAACCGCGTGGCTCACATTGAAGGTTCCGTTCAAAACGATGTCCACCACCACCTTGAATCCACCCTCGGTCAAATCCTCCGTAGGACACACAAAATTCCCGGCGGCGTTGTTGACCAATCCGTTGATCGGACCCAGTTCCTTTTCGGCGGTTTCGATAATTTGATGAACTTCCGCCGGTTTCCGAATGTCGCAAGCCAGAGGCAATATTTTTCGTCCGGAAGCTTTGGCAATTTCCTGAGCCGTTTCATCCAAAACCTCCTGTCTTCGACTGGAGAGGATAAGATCGGCTCCCAATGCCGCGAAACGGCCGGCCATGGATTTGCCCAACCCGGTGCCTCCGCCGGTGATGAGAATGGTTTTGCCTTCCAACAGATTATCTTGAAACATGGTGCTTCCTTTCTTGGGAAAAAACTGAAATCCGTTTATCTTTGATCATGGATCCGCTGACTCTAATAGGCCTTCTTCTGTTTTTCGGGGGACTGATGATCTTCAGTTTCAAGCTCAGCCAATATAACCGCCGAAAATTCGATCCTGATTCTCCCGCTCAAACACAATCCCAGTCCCGGTCGACCCTCCAACTTTTGAGCATGATCATCCTGGCGTTGGCACTGGTCATTTATTTTCTTTTTCGAGCTTAACCGGAGCTGGGGAATCCTTAAAGAATGGACGTAATTTAAACCATCTGAGACTGCCTTCTCACAAGAGAACCTATGCCAAAGAAAAAAACCTCCAAACCAAAGATTTTTGTATTAGATACCAATGTGATCTTACATGATTCCAGTTGTATCGATCATTTTGAAGAAAATGATGTTGCCATTCCCATCACGGTCCTGGAAGAATTGGATCGCTTCAAGCGCGGGAATGAATTGCTCAATTTTCACGCCCGGCAATTTTTGCGCCGTATCGATGAATTGACGGGCGATGTTCTATTCTCCGAAGGAATACGCTACAATGATTCTTCCGGGCTGATCCGCGTGATCGTAGATCACGAATGGGATGACGATCTCATTTCCGTTTTTTCGGAAGATTCACCGGACCACCGGATTTTGAACAGCGCTTTCCGTTTGGCGAAGCAAAACCCGGACCGGGTGGTTATTCTGGTCACCAAAGATACCAACCTTCGGATGAAGGCCAAATCGTTGGGTATCCATGCTCAGGACTACACCACGGATAAAGTTGAGAGCATTGATAAAATTTATACCGGTTTGGCGTGGGTCGAGGATGCGGATCCGGACCTGATCGATCGGTTGCATCAGGAAGCGGAAGGGGTGGCCTGGGATTCATCCGGGTTGAAAATGAAACCGGTTCCAAACCAGAATTTCATTATTCGAAACAACCAAAAATCGGTGTTGGCAAATTACATCCCGGAGACCCAATCACTATTGAAGGTGAATAAACAACCGGCGTACGGAATTATGCCCCGGAATGCAGAACAGATATTTGCTTTAATGGCCCTGACCAATCCGGGACTTCGTCTGGTAACTTTGGCCGGAAAAGCAGGCACCGGAAAGACATTGCTGGCCTTGGCCGGGGCTTTGGAATGTCGTCAGTCTTATCGCCAGATTTTCCTGGCGCGACCGATCGTTCCGCTCAGCAACAAAGACCTGGGTTTTCTTCCGGGAGATATTAAATCCAAGATTGATCCTTACATGCAACCCCTGTTCGATAACCTGAGCGTGATTAAGCATCAATTTAAGGAACAGGACGACCATTTTTTGAAAATCAGTGAAATGATGGAATCGGAAAAGCTGGTGATCAGTCCGTTGGCATATATCCGCGGCCGGAGCTTTCAAAATGTGTATTTCATTATCGACGAAGCACAGAATCTGACACCGCACGAAGTAAAGACGATTATCACCCGTGCCGGTGAAGGCACCAAGATCGTCTTGACGGGCGATATTCACCAGATCGATCATCCGTACCTGGATTCTCTATCCAATGGTCTGAGTTATCTAATCAACCGAATGAGAGGCCAGGAGATTTACGGTCATATCACCCTGGAAAAGGGTGAACGCTCCTATTTGGCGGAATTAGCCAGTAACCTGCTATAAGGAAATTTTATGTCAGAATCAGAACTTCCAATCCAGGAAGAGTATCAACCGGAAATTGAAGATCAGGGTTTAATCCTGCCCGACTCGGAATTAAGTACATTGGAGTCACTGGCTATCTGGAGTCGGCGGCTTGGAATCTTCTTAATTACCATTGGAGTCATTAATATCCTGGGGATTTTTATCTTTGCCATACCGAATGTCATTGCCGGAGTTTTCTTCATCGCCATGGGAACGCGGCTGACTTCATCGGCGCAGGAATTTTGGGATGCGATAGACAATAAGGACGGCATTGCTTTGGGTTCGGGATTGCGGTTTATCCGGACATTTTATATTCAAAATCTGGTATTCTATGGATTGCTTGTTCTATTTATGATTTTAGTTGTTGCCATGATGGCAGCGTTCTGGCCCCATATACAGGAATTGATGAGGGAAGGACAGGGATTTACAACCTGACCAGGGTTAACTTTTCTAATCACGACCTTTCCGGAATTCCGATCTGTCCGGTAAATATTGTATAAATGGTTTCAAATGGGACTAATGACTGGCTTATTATTTGGAGTCGGATTGGATGTAGTTGAAACTGAGAGATTATAGAGCCCCATCTGAGTTGTATCATGCCCGATAATGTTAATGATACCATCTACAGTGCATTACCATTTTAATTTTGCTTTCCAAATATTACTGCCGTCATCCGTAGAATCAATCAGATTTCCGGTTTCATCAATCAATGGGGATTCGTATCGATATTCAGGGTGTTATTCGTATAATTTTTTCCTGAACTCAATTTGAAATGAGCTATTTATTCATAATTTTCTTTGTGGTCTCATCCACTTTTTCTTTTACGGCATCTTTTGATTTTTCCTTCAAATCCTCGCCGGTTTTTTTCAACGTTTTCTTACCCTTCTCCATGGTTTGTTCGATCTTATCCTGAATGACATCAATATTTTTGTGGACGTCTTTTCCGGTCCAGACAAAATAGGCAAGGTAGAGGACCAGAATTGCGGCAACGATCAATGCTAACTTGAGCAATTTTTTAATGACACCCACCAGGATAACCAAGGCCAAAACAACAGCGACAGCAAGATAAACCGGGTTATTTGTAAATAGATCGATAATCGAATTCATTTCAAACCTTTCACTTCCTGTTTCCTGTGGTTGACAAACCCCGTCTTTTTCTCAAAAGCTGAGATCAGGGTGAGAATACGTGGATCGTCCGGCATCTCCAGGGTCATGGGGACGAGTTCTCCTGATTTGTGAGTGACTTTATTTTTGGCATCCAATTCAATCGTGACCACTCCCGTATAATAGCCATCCTTACCAGCCTGGACAACCAATGTACCGTTAATTTCTTCCGGAGACTTTACGGCGGTCTGGGTATGCCCGCCGATAATCACATCAATTCCGGATACCTCCTTGGCTAGTTCACGATCCCGATCATAGCCGCTATGAGAAAGGACGATTACCACATCAGGCAAGGGGAAAATTTCACGCAGGGCGGCTTTCAAAGCATAAACCGGATTTCTCAATTTGATCTTATCTTTAATATCTTTTGGGTAATAATCAAAAGCATGCGGGCTGATTATTCCAAAAACAGCCACGCGAATACCCTGGACAGGAATAATAAGGTAAGGGACAACGCCAGGCAAATCCGGTTTAATCAGATTTGTAGCTACGATTGGCGACCCGGTTTGATTAAGATAAGTTTCCAATGCCGGTAAATCCCGGGATAATTCCTGGTCACCGGGAAGAATTGCGGAATAGTTAAGAAGCTTGTATCCCTCACAAACCAGACTGTCTTTATAGGGATGATTTGCAGGGGAGAGGAAGTCACCGGCATCCATAAGTAAAACATTCGTGTGCTCACCTTCAAAGGAATCGACAAAAGGAACACGCTTCTCGATTGATCCTAAAGGATGGTCAGGGCAGTAACAATTTTCCAGGGTACCGTTATTGTTGTTGGTATGCAGAATATACAGGGTGTGTGATTGGGGCCGGGCAAACAGATAACACCAAAATAAAAGCAGAACCCAACGTGGATGAATACTGGCAGACATGGTTTCAAAAATTTCAGCGGTTTTAGGGGAAGATTCAAGATAAATTTATTATTCATATGAGAAAGCCATATCCAATTTTTATTCTTCTGCTTCTATTCGGATTTGCAACCGGACAAGACACCTATCCTGCCGATTCATTGCTGAAGAATCCGGAGACCGGTTTGCTTGCCAAAGCGGGATTGCTTCCGGTAGCGGCCTGGGAGCGAATCTCCTTCCATTCGGATTTCCTCAATTGTCAGTTTTCACCCAGTTGCAGTGTTTATGGTGCGCATGCAATCGCCCATTACGGACTATTCCGTGGTTCAATCATGGCTGCGGATCGAATTGTTCGTTGCAGCCCGTTTGCACGACATTACCAGGTTCTGGATCAAAAACAAATTCAGGCTGATGGTCGTCTGGTCGATCCAGTCGTGCCATTGGTGAAAAGAAAATCCGGTAAATCACCATCAACAGCAGCACTATTATCGACTGTTCTACCCGGCGCCGGACGGGTATACGCAGGAAAACCATTAGACGGATTAATGGGATTCATGACCGTTGCCATGTTTTACTCCAGCTACCGAATCTCACAATCACGAGGACATACCATCCGGGCGGGGATATTACTTACGGGAACGATTACGTTCTATTTTGGAGAAATCTATGGCGCCTGGCGGGAAGCCAGGTATCGCTGAAGGCGGAGGGAAAACCGGTGTTCCACTACTATCGATCTATTGTACCTTCGCCAGCTTTTTGAGACTGGAACCGTTCCAAAACATGCCATTGTCGTTTCCCGATAATCACTTCGTTCTTGTCGGGACTAC
>CAZJWP010000121.1:0-5750 GCA_964549745.1 uncultured bacterium
ATCCGTATCGGCTCGGATGTCATGAATTCCGTGACAATCATTACATGTCGCTGCTTTCTGATTGTCTTCACGGCCTAATTCTTTGGCGTGATAACTTTTATTAAAAAACTCAACAGGACGTAAATTGGGAATATTGTACTTTTTTACCAGTTCGGGATTGGTATGACAGTAACCGCAGGTATTGGCCAGATTTTTGGGATAGACTAAAGAATTTGGATCACTAGCCGGTAGAATATTGTGACTCCCGTGGCAACTGGAACACCGAGCCACATCCACATTCATGCTGTCCTGTTGTAATTGTCTCCCGTGAATACTGGATTGATAATCTTCAGCGGGATCCTCATGACAGCCGCCGCAGGACTCGATCTCATTCTCTTGATAAGGTGTATCGTCCTCAGAATGTTCTATTCCCGTTTCGACAATCTGTATATGGCAGTCAGAACAATCCAAATCAGCATGGATGGAGTTGTCGATGGAAATGTCATCATGGCATTCAAAACAATTCAGGTCCTGTGCGCGGGTCGAAATACTCGTCCCGAAAATCAAGATGGAACTACCGATCATCAGGGAAGTCCATCTAAATCGACAGAACTTCAAAATGCTGTTCTCTAACTCCCCCATGTTTCCCCCCTTAAATATTTACGTTATTCCAGTTGTTGGATATAGAATTGCAGAGCGTTGCGGATTTCTTCGCTATTATGGGCGCCGCTGCTACCGTCGTCTATAATTTTATTTACACCATTCTGTATCGAGGATAATTGCTCAACGGGTAATGATGTTGCCTTTTCTTGAAGTAACCTTTCCAATCGATTGATATTTGTCTCCACTTCGCTCTGCCATTCAGAGAAAAGATCCTGATATTCGTCATCATGGCAATTCAGACAGGTCTCACCTGTCGGTAAAACCACCGGTTCACTTTCCTCACCATTGTGACATCCGAGACATTCCACTTCACCTTGATCCATATAATCCGGTTCCGCATCTCCGGTAAGGTCCAAGGTTCCGTGATAAAATCCTGCCTGGGTTTTATGACAATATTCACAGGAAACTTTATTCTGTGTATGGTGACAGTTTAAACATTCGGCTCTGGTGATTATGGTCTCGCCATGCTTTTCACGATTGGAGTGACATTTGGAACACGGGATTTTATTCTTGTTGATATGAATGTCATGACTGAATTGAATTCCGAATGCTTTGACCTTCACTTGTTCCTGGCCATAGTGACAATTCACACATTCGGACGGTACCAGTTTGCTATAGACGGATAAATCCGGACCGCATTTTTTTAATCCAAGAATCTTGGTCGCTTCATTTAAGGCATTGGATGCTTCCACCAAAAGGCGATCTGAAAAAGCAACATTATGAACCACATTTCCGTGTTTGACTAATTGGTAATTATATCTTGCTTTATTCAGTGTATCGCTAGCTTTATTCAGCTTTTCTGCCGAAATATTTTTTGATTTAATCGAGTTGTCCACCGTTTCTATACAATTCCCGACCAGATCCAGTTTCTCCTTCATAATACTTTCCCACCGTTGATATAGCTTGGCATAGCCTTTTCCGTGGCAGCGTTCGCAGGATTCGCCCTTCGCGATGGTAACTTCATCAAATCCGGTGGCACTGTTTGTTTGGTGGAAAATGTGGCAAGCCTGGCAATTCAACCCGGCTTCAAACATGGGATTGGGCATCTGATAGTCGGTATGCGAATCCCGGCCTGTAAATAATGTCAGTTGTTCCAAATGCTGGTTTTGGTGGCATCCACTGCAATCGGGAACGATGTTTCCCGTTCTGGCAATGGATTTATGCTGGATTGTCAGGTGACAATTCTGACATTCGACTTTGTGATTTGTAACGTGATTTTTATGGATGAATTCCACATCATTGTAACGATTAATTTTATTGACCTCAGCATGACAGGAACTGCAGCGCTCTTTTGGAACCGCACCATCACCAACCTGCATGCTCCCGTGACATTTCTGACACTCAATTTTTTGCTGCAACACAAACGTATGATTGTACTTGACATTGGGTCGTTTTTCAGTGGGGACGGGTGCATTGTGACATTTTGTACAACCATTGATCGGTTGTGATAATTCTGATTTTTTAAAGTGACAAAGGAAACAGGTCGTTTCCGTAACCGATATATGCTCGCCCTGGACAATTTGGGAATGACAACTTGTACACCGAAGCTTTTTGTTCCTTCTAAGCTTGGTCAGGTGCGGTTTGTGATCAAAAATGATTCCCTGTTTAAATTCGATCTTACCGTGAAGAATACGCTCAACATGACACCCTTTCCGCAAGCAACTGGCGTCTTCAATTTCAGCCCAGGGCTTACTTTTTTTATATACCCCGGTAAAATAGTTAGCGACCATTGCCAATGCGGTAAATTTGCCTTTGACTTTATTTTTAACACCGGGAGGAAAGTGGCAATCCGTACAGGTGACCATATTATGGCTGGACGCTTTCCAGGCATCCACATAGGGCCGCATATAGTGGCAGGTAGTACAGAATTTTGGCGTTGAGGTGACTTCAATCGTTCCAACAAGAACAACAGCTAAAATAACTATTCCGGCAGCGCTAATAAGGAAATATTTTCGTAGTCGTTTTTTCATGGGGCTTTATCGTTATCCGTTCTGTCTATCAATGTGTTTATCGGTTTTTTCTTTAATGGAATTAATTATAACTCTTGGTACAGTAAGTATATTTTGATTTCCCTGGGAAATCCTTCATCAAAAAATAATATGGGGGTATTTACCATCGGTAAATACCCCCACTAAAACTGATGTGTTGATTTTCATCAACATATCCTAAAATTGACTTCTGGTAAGAATCCTCAGAAGTCAAAATTGTCTTTATTTTCCGTAATCTTCGGGAATATGATGAACAATCTTTGCTAAAAATTCATCATAGTTAAACGCCTTATAAAACGGACTTTCTTCGTTGTGGCATCCGGTACAGGTTTTTTCATCAGGTATAACCAGACCCACATCTTCAGGTTTTATGTCGCCGGCATAAAGCGCTTTCATGGTCTTCATGGATTTGTATTTACTCCCCGGACCGTGACAGGCTTCACAGGTTACACTCTGAAGATTTTTCATTAATTTGACAGCTTTGGCACCAGCTTTATCATCATCAGCAGGATTCCAGAATGCATCATCTTTGATATCATAACCTCCGTTGTTATAACCGGTTGTATGACATTTTACGCATTCAGGTGTTTCCCAAGCGTTGGTTTTTATTCCCCGTTCCTTAATAACCTCCGCAGCTTTATCACTTTTAAGTGTTTCGAAAGCATTTGCATGTGCCGTCTCACTCCAAATTTTGTACTGAGCTCCAATTTTATCTTTATTGTGACACATTTTGCATTTTTTCACACCAACGTAATCAAAATTCTGGGCCATCAGAAAACCAGCTGACACCAAAACTATGGCAATAATTTTTCGCATTTTTTTTCTCCTTATTGAATCAGGAAATAATAACAGGATTTCCTTATCCTGATATTAACAATTCCCGGTTAAACGTTAAAAGAAGTCTTTTAGAATTGGAATGCAATTCGTCCATTATGGCATAATTTACGATCCAATAATATTTTACTTCCTGGATCTGCTTCATTCCTTGTGTGACAATCGGTGCAATACACATTCACCGAATTATCCCCCCTATTTTGTGTGCGAGTGGCATGAAAATAATCATGGCATTGAACACACCGTTGATCTAAGAGAAATGTAGTCCCGTGGAATTTTTTCTGGTCATCGAGAGTAGCTGTTGTATCAACCGGTGAACCCACCCAAACGGAAAAGGCCTCATGTCCGCTTTGTCCGCCGTCATGGCAATCCTTACACGCTACGCCTGCTTTGCCTCCATAATAGTCTCCGCCATGGCAAACCTGGCAAGGTTTGATTCCGGTTATTGCAATTTTAGCTAAATGGGAATTTTCAAAATTTGGATCAGCCCAACGACTGGGATGGGCCGGGGGGTCATTCAATTTGGTACAACTGAATAAAAGGAACGACAATCCAATGGTGTAAAGAATTTTCATCTTGTCCTACTCCCCATGACATTTAAGGCAGGTACCATCCTGGTCTGCACGATGGCATACCTGGCAAATCTCCGGTGTATCCATGGCTGCTTCACCATGTTGATTTTGACTGCCATCCCCCTGTAGAGTATTTACCCAATTCGGCGTATTATGATCTAACGGCATAATAATTTGTTGACGATGACAGCTATAACAGGTTTCTTCAATATCGTGACAGGATTCACAATCGGTAACTCCGGTTCGAGCTTCAAATCCGTGACGTTGAATAAAGTCGCCGGTATGGACTTTTTGGTTGAATGGCTGTAATTCATGACAATTATCGCAGGATTCCGGTGTATGGCATACCTGGCAACGGGTCTGGCTGGCCAGGTTCATTCCTAATCCGTGACTTTTTGTCCAGGCCAATGTATGGAATTCGGGTTTCTGCTGCTGATGACAGGATCGGCAATCATCCAACACCCACAATTTACCGGGATTGGTTCCGTCATCATCCAGGATATAAGAATGACACGTCAAACAATCCGGGCGTTTCTGTAAATGATATTGGTGAGTGAAATCCTGTTTGTAAGCCGGTCGAGATTCACTAATAGGCCGTGGTTCATCCGGGTTGGTATGACATAATTCGCAGTTGTCATCGTCATCAATGTCATGACAATAACCACACGTTTCCATTGTCGGGAGTAATGACTCATTTAACACGGATGATGATGTGGACGCATTTTCATGACAGGTTGAGCATTCGATCTCGACCTCAGTTACATGAAAATCATGCGGAAAGTAAATATGGTCCGGTTCCTGGGCACTCAGAACAGCCCAGCTCAGGAGAAGGAAAACACTAAAGCGATACATTGATTGTCACTCCTCCCCTTCCGTCGGTTTTGTAAACCGGATTGCTTGCATATCGTCCAAACATGCGAATTTGTACACCATCTGAAACATCCCAGGACAATGTACCGAGTAAGGAAGATGATTGACTCGGTTCGGATAAATCGCCGTAATTCAGAGAATGAATGGAAGCGGACACATCCGCGGTCAGGTGTTCAAAGATTGGTTTTCGGTAACCGAATGAAGTTCCCACCATAAATGTATTAGCACGTTTCCCGGTAATTAGTGAAGCGCTAAAGCCTTTTTGTTCATACGCGCTGGTCCAAACCAAACTCAAATCTTTTTGGAAGCGATAAGTGAACTGGTTCCAAGTTTGATGGTTCCCCTTGCGAACTTGTGTCTCCAGAAACGCAGTCGGCGTAATAACAATAGGTTTATCCACCCAAGTATATAACTCTCCGGGATTATAGCGCTTTTGGCGATACCCAAACGAGATTATTCGGCGTCCAAACATCTTGGATAAGCGTGCACGGATATGGTGAACCTGGTTTTCATCCAAATCGAAACTCAACGCCTGGCCATAACGGAATCCAAGTACTTTTGTCTGGAAGGTGATCCCGGTATAGTTGTGAGCAGTAGTCTCGAAATATTCACTCCAGGCGGAAACTTCTATGCTTTTTCCCCAGGAGCCTTTCGCCCAGGACACCACCCACTCCGGATGATTGACAAAAGCCGTATCGCTGAAATCGATGACAGCTTTCACACCCGCCATCACTTTGAGAATTCCGTGTTTGTGGAGATGATATTGGAATTCCCCGCCATCGATTCGGAGATTTCGGAGTGAATTCCATTGTGTAATGCGTCCGAGTTTAAAAGTGGATGAACC
>CAZJWP010000122.1:0-5645 GCA_964549745.1 uncultured bacterium
TTTTAGGCGCCGGTCTGGTGGGCAATGCCATTGCCAGAGATTTACATAAGGAATTTGATGTATTGTCCGCCGATTTGGATCGCGGTCGATTGGATACGCTTTCAAATATGGGTATTGCGACAAAAAAACTGGATGTAACCGATGGCGCCGCATTGAAAGCGACGATTCAGGATTCGGACCTGGTGATTGGTGCCGTTCCGGGATTCATGGGTTATGAGACACTAAAGTCTGTCATTGAATTTGGCAAATCGGTCGTGGATATTTCTTTTTTCCCCGAAGATCCGTTTCAGTTGGATGATCTTGCCAAAGAACACGGCGTGGTTGCCGTTATGGATTGCGGCGTTGCGCCGGGTATGGGCAACATCATTCTGGGATATCACAACGCCAGAATGGCCGTTGATTCATACAAATGTTTTGTGGGCGGGCTTCCGGTGAAACGGGAATGGCCGTGGGAGTATAAGGCCGTCTTTTCACCTTCCGATGTGATTGAAGAGTACACCCGCCCGGCACGCTATGTACAGAACAATCAGCTTGTGATTCGTCCGGCCTTGTCCGATCCGGAACTGCTGGACTTTCCCGGCCTGGGAACGCTGGAAGCCTGGAATTCAGACGGGCTCCGAACACTGGCCGAAACCATGAAAATCCCCAATATGATCGAAAAAACACTTCGCTATCCCGGCTGTATCGAATATTTACGAATGCTTCGGGAGGCTGGATTTTTCTCCAAAAATCCGGTTCGTATCGCCGGTGTGGAGATTCGACCATTGGATCTGACCGCTGAATTATTGAAGGAACCCTGGAAGCTAAAAGAAGGCGAAGAAGACGTGACTGTCATGCGGATTATTATTGAGGGACTGGAAAACGATAAACCGGTGGAAATCGTTTATACGTTGGAAGATCACTTTGATCGGGAGCAGTCCGTCACATCCATGGCGCGAACCACGGGTTACACCTGTACCGCAGTGGCGAATTTGTTGTTGAACGGCAGCGTAAAGGAACCGGGACTTTATCCGCCTGAGATACTCGGGCAGGACGAATCGAATTTCAGGTTTATTCTTGACTATTTAGAAGCGCGGGGTGTCCGATACCAGATTCAACGAAACTGATTTTTTAATACAAATTTGATTTTAGTGTAATCGCCGTCGTTTGGCGCTGGAGACACGTCCAGGATCTTCGCCATCAAATCGTACAATTGAATGTTTTTCACGGGCGCAATCACCGTGTCCACTTTGAATGCCGGTCCTCTCGCAAACAAGATGCCTTGCATATCCTTGTTTTTCGGATCAAATCCGTGGGTTCCGCCCTTAAAACGGTCCCAATGTTCTTTTACATCGGCGTGTGTGGTGAGTGTCCAGCCGTCATCGACAACACCGACTAAAAGCGGAATCCGGTCATTGTGGGAATAGTGTAGTTCTGCCGGAACATCCGCCTTCTTGTAAATCCTGACATGAGGCACTTTCCCGTGCATGAGTTGATACACCGAATCCACGCTGGCGGTATCAATATAAATGTCTAAAACCGGTGACATGTTGATGATTTCCAACCTGTCAATGTCCACATAATCATCCAAATAGACGACTCGCTTCGGGCTAAGCTGCGCCATTCCGTGATCCGACACCACCATAATATTGACTGAATCCAATTGATTCCGGGCCTGCAGACCGTCGATCAATTGTTTTATACGGCTGTCCACTTCCCTGATTGAAGGCAACACCCCGGACGAATCGGGACCGCATCGATGGCCGTACGTATCGGTGTCCGCGAAATAGACGGACATAAAAGCCGGGCGTTGTTTTTTCGGAAGCGCCATCCAATCCAGAACCTGATCGATCCGCAAGTTGTTGGGATACGTGTGATTGTACGGGAACCAGTAAGTCGGCCGGATTCCGCCGATTTCCGCTTCCGATCCGGGCCAGAACATGGTGGCGGCAATTTTGTGTGCTTTTTCCACCGTGCACCAGATCGGTTCGCCGCCGTACCAGCGTCCTTCGGTAACCGATTGACTGCCCTGTCCGATCCGATACCAGGCATCGAATTTGGGATCGTACATGGTGTTGGAAACCAAACCATGATCTTCGGGATAAAGTCCGGTCACAATGGTATAATGGTTGGGGAATGTTTTGGATGGGAAAGCGGGAATCAGTCCTTCGGCGCGGACACCTTCGGCGGCGAGCTTGTGTAAACCCGGTGTTTCAGTTTTTTCCCAGTAGTCGTAACGGAATCCATCCAGTGAAATAAGAATTAACGTTTGTTGCGGCGGGGACTTCGGAACATCGGGTGTTACGCCCCGCGGCTGACAAGCCACCCACAAAAACGTAAACAGAATAAGATAAGGGAATTTTTTCAGGTGCGGTAAATGATTTATCTTCAAGTTTAACTCCTTTTAGCGAGCAAAAATTTACAAGTAATCAGGATGGAGCCAAAGCCACGAATGATACAAATGAACACGGAAAAGGAGTTTCAAGTTCCAGCCAGCGGCGCTATACCGGGTGTCTCAGAAGGTTAAAGAAGTAAATCGCAAAGGACGCAAAGGAACGCAAAGAAAATCACCTCACGCATTACGTTAATCAGGACACGGAATGGACAGGCTTAAATCTTCTTTTCACCACATCCGTTCCGGACCGGTGCTGTTATGGATCAATTGCAGGTAGAACAAGACGAATTTATCAAATTGGTCGCGGCTGATATGCTCATCAATACCGTGCATTCCGTCCAGTTGGTCTCCTTCAAACTGCACCGGTAAAAATCGGTAAATCTGGTCCGTCATGCCCTGGTAATGAATGGCATCGGTGCCGCCGACTGTCAGGTAGGGACTGACAATCACATCCGGGAATGTCTGGCGAATGCTTTTGGCAACGGCCTCAAATTGACCGGAATGATATTGGCTGACGTCAGATGGCTCCTGGGGAAAATCACCAATCACTTTAACGGAAATGTCCGGATTGTCGATCACTTTTTTCACATGTGCAATAATGCCTTCAACCGTATCGCCCGGTTTGATACGGAAGTTCACCACGGCCGTTGCTTTTTGCGGCAATAGATTGTCCTTGGTTCCGGCATTGAACATGGTCGGCGCCGTGGTGGTTCTGATAAGTGCGTTAGATTTTGGAGAACCGGCTAACTGACCTTCGATGATGCCGCCAAACAACCACAGATTTGAAAATAAAAAATTAAAGGGAAAGGCTGATTCCGGCGCCAAAGTGACCATCATTTCCCGGATCGGACCTGCCAGTGCCGCCGGCATGGGATGATCGCTGATCGCGGCGACCGCTTTGCTCAAAACAGTGACGGCCGTTTCTCTTGGCGGCATGCTGGAATGCCCGCCGGTTCCTTCCACGGATAGCTCCAGGCTCACATACCCCTTTTCGGCAATGCCCACCAGCGCCACCGGATTCTTAACACCGGGGACACCCTCGGTAACAATAGCGCCGCCTTCATCCAGGATCATACCCGGTTTGACACCGCGATCCCGGAGGGTTTGCGCCAGAAATTTCGCGCCTTTTTCACCACCAATTTCTTCATCAAATCCGAAGGAAAGCAGGATGGTTCGCTCCGGTTCATATCCCTGACTCAATAAATATTCCACAGCCTCAAGAATACCGATAACACCGCATTTGTCGTCCACGCTGCCACGCCCCCAAAGGACATTGTCTTTAATCGTTCCGTCAAAGGGATTTTCAGACCAACGACTCGCAGAGGTAGTATCGGCAGGAACCACATCAGTATGCGAAAGAAGCAGAACCGGAGCCAGATCGGGATTTTTCCCGGGCCAGGTGTATAGCAGGGCCAGGTTGTTGATCCTTTCCGGCTTCAAATTGGAGCTGACTAGCGGATATGTTTTATCCATGTAATCGAAAAGCTTCAGGAACGTTGGAGTTTCGGTGGCGGCCGAATCGGAATAGGAAATGGTTTTGAATTGAAGAGCACCACTCAAATCCTGCAAAGCCTTGTCCGAATCAATCCCGGAATGTTCGATCAGGGTAGTTTGGATCTGGTGAGATTTACCGGCGCAGCCGAGTATAAAAACGACGATAAATGATAGCCAAAGTAAACGTTTCATACGATTATCCTTCAATTATTTTGACTTCCGGTTCCAATTCGATTCCGAATTTTTCCCGGACTGATAGTTGAATTTCCAGTGAAAGTTGACGGAGTTCTTCTCCGGTAGCGCCGCCATGATTGACCAAAATTAAGGCGTGTTTTTCGTACACGCCGCAAGCGCCGATATTTTTGCCCCTCCAGCCGCATTGTTCAATCAGCCAGGCAGCGGAGAGTTTCCACTGGTCGGGTCCGGCTTCATGGGCGGGAATCTTCCCGTATTTTGCTGTAAGCGATTCGTGTAGCGCACCGGAAATCACGGGATTTTTAAAGAAGCTCCCGGCATTGCCGATTTTAGCCGGATCCGGCAATTTCCCGGTGCGGAGTTTGATAACTTCTCGGCGAACATCTTCAGCCGTAGGTGTTTGGATGCCCGCTTCGGATAATGCGCTTTCCAATTCCGCATAACGCAAATTCGGAGTGGATTGCGTGGAAAGTGTTAAGGACACGGAAGAGATCAGCCATGGTTCGGATTGTGATTTGAACCAACTGTTTCGGTAACCGAACTGACAGGCTTCGCGATCAAATGTGCGGTGCTCTCCGGTGATGAGATTCGTTGCCTCCAAACTTGCGAAGACATCTTTCAATTCTGTGCCGTACGCACCGATGTTTTGCACCGGTCCGGCGCCTACATTTCCCGGGATCAGGGAAAGATTCTCCAAACCAAACAAACCCGATTCGACGGTCTTTTTCACGACCGAATCCCAGTTCAATCCGCTTCCCATACGTACACGAACAGTATGATCCTCCGACCGGAGTGTATCAATCCCGGGAAAATCGGGATGAACCACCAAACCGTTGAAGGGTTTCTTAAAAAGTACGTTACTTCCGCCACCCAGGATAAACACAGGTTTATCGCGGGTGATACCGTTTCGGACCAGGTCCGTGAGTTCATCCACGGATCGGATGGAAATAAAATACCGTGCGGTGGCTTCCACGCCAAAAGTGTTATACGGTTTTAGGGATATGTTTTCAAGAAGTTGCATGGAGATAAAATCGGGTCCCGGTTGGTTCAGCCCGTTTTTTGGTCAGCATCCGCTGCCGCAACACACTTCATCAAAAAGAGTGGTAAAGAGTTCGCGTACGGTTTTCACGACCGAATTATCAATACAGTAGCATGTTTTGGGTCCATCGATATTGCCTTGAATTATCCCGGCCTGTTTCAGCGCTTTTAAGTGTTGGGAAACGGTGGCCTGAGACAAAGGAAGCTGATTCACAATGTCTCCGCACATACAGACGTTCAAATTCGCAAGGATGCTGAGTATTCGAATGCGGGCCGGATGCCCCAGCGCTTTGGCGACCTCCGCCAGGCGAACATCTGTTTTTGAGAATTGATCGATTTTAGCAACGGCCATTTGAACTCCCGCTATTTATATCGTTATTGTACGATGGATAATTATTGTTTTGCAAGGAGCTGATTCCCTGAAATTGCCGCGTATCCCCAAAATAATCAGAATGAAGCACCGAATCGAAGGATCGAAGTTCCATACCGGATATCTTCATGGAGTCCGGTGTAAACCGGTTTGGAATCGGCATTCAGTTTTAAA
>CAZJWP010000123.1:0-5542 GCA_964549745.1 uncultured bacterium
CGCCCATAAAACCGAATCCCAGTAGAATAACCTTCCAATAACTGAATTTATCTTTGGCTTCCATCGGTTCACAGACTCCTAATATAATTAAGGTAATTTAGGTCAATAAAAATCAGTGCCCAATATCCAAAAAAGGATACAATTGAAATGCCGATACCCGAACTTATTTTAAAAGTACCATTTTCCCTGTTTTTGAATGTCCATTCACTTCCAATCGATACAAATAAGTCCCGGAACTCACCGGTTGGCGAGACATATCCTTCCCATCCCAATTGACTGAATGTGCCCCCGCCAACTTTACGTCGTCAACCAAATTCCGGACTAATTGGCCTTTGATATTGTATATGTTGAGCACCGCATGTTCTGTCCGGTTCATTGTGAATCGAATGCTAGTCGTTGGATTAAAAGGATTTGGGTAATTCTGTTCCAGCCTGAATTGGGTTGGTCCCGGATTCTCACCAGATATTCCCATCCCATAGTCTTCAACGATCGCTAAATCATCAAAAATCAAATGTCCAAACTGAGCTTTATTTGCTACATGTGTGAGTTGAAAACTGTCAAATCGAAGATCACCATCCAAATTGCCATCACCCAACCATGTGCCTGTTCCGTCAGTACTCATATCCCAACGAATCCGCTTCCACCCGATCCAGTTCACCGTATACCATGGACTGACTTCATGATAGGTACTGGAATCCGTAGGGACATGATCGTCGACCGCAAATCGAAATTGGTTTCCGGAACCATCTCCAAACACATAGCATTGAAGAATGTCATTCCCTGTAAACAACACATCCCGTGGTTGACCCGAATATAAATACTCTCTCACCAACCAGTTATCAGCAAACTCGTCCCAGCCGTAATGGATAACCATTGCGGACGTACTTCCGGAAAGCAAATTCGTATTGGCACTGTTAATATTCATAAAGGTACTGTCCGGAATTACACCCGTTGTCGTTCCACTTTCCAGAGGACCGAACCAATTTTCATCCACATGGTTTTCCATGTCATCAATTGATTCAATGGACGGAATGATATCACCAGCTACAAAAGCATGTGAGTTCCAGTTTTGCATCACATTCCCAAAATTATCGGATATCCCCGGTAGGATTCGATAGATATAATGAGTTTGTGGAGTTAGCAAAGTCGAAGGAAAAAGATCCACAATAGTTTTACCGCCAATATTAAAATACCTTAATTGTGATAACACCTGACTCCCCGAATACACTTCCTGCAATTGAATTACCTGGTCCAGAGTATCCGGATTTCCAATGAGCTCATCGAATGTGATTCCGATAATCGGATTCAATTCAACATCGTAAGATCCAGATGGGGGATAATAACTTTGTATTTCCGGTGGAAAAATGTCGCTCTGACTGGTATGAAAATGTATTTGGAAGGAGTCACCTGTTATGCCGTCACCGTTACCGTCAAACGGATGTCCAAAGGCATCTCGTGCAGTAGAATCAACCGTCATCGTGTAGCTAGTGAGGAATTGCAGGCTACTATCAGGTGTGAAATACAAACGTTTACTCTGATTCGCCCAGGAGAAGGAACCGGCTGTTTCAGGATTTAGATGGAAAGCAGCTTCGGTTGATACATGGTTCATTGGACGATTAAAATCAATCTGGATGGGATCCCAAGCCGGAAAATCAGTCACACCTGCCCAGGGAATAGTATGAATGATATATGGAGCAGTAGCCGGAACCAATTCAATATCTTTGAATGTAAAAAATGTATCTACCGCAGTGACAGCCACTGTATCCGGATCGTAACCATCTGCTGAAGCAATAACTGTCCAATTGCCGCCGGGAATATCTTCCAGAAAATAGAATCCATTCCGATAGCTACTATGATTTTCGGTATACTGATGGAATAGTGATTCCCAGGTATCCGTTATATAGGTTTGGTTCCCGATTGTAACCGTTGCACCATTGATCGCCTGACCGGATTCGGCGTCCCGTACAATTCCTGTGCAAATATGAACTTGTGGACGGTCAACGTTTTGGTGTTTTAGAATCGACCAGAATAACGTGTAACCCATTAATCGCTGGTATTCCGAATTCATATCCAATTGGTTTTGTGCAGGATTGGTATGATGTCCTTCCTCGCTTAATTCGGAAGGCATTAAAGTATTCCGGTTAACTGATAAGTAAGGTCCCGGCCATGATGCATTACAAATATCATTCGCATAAAAAGAACAATCGCCCCAAGAGCCGGTTGTGGAAATACGCATACCACGTGTCAGAATATTTATCATTATATCTGCCATTCCTTCACCACCGACCGGAAGATCGGGAGACCCATCATAAAGTTGACCCCAAAGAAGAAGTGTCCGGTTTGTACTGGAAGAACCGGAGGCATCACTGTGAATTGAATGAAACCAGGTAGCTCCGACGGTATTAGCGTAGACGGATCGGTCGTACAGCCCCACCAACTGTTCGTCATTGGTTCGAGTCATATAAACGGTATCGATGTCCGTTTTCTCCTGGAGTAATGCTCTTAATTGCAGCCCTACACGCAAAACCTCCTCGGCTTCGGAGAACCCGGAAACGCCCATATTTTGTGTCTGACTGTGCCCGGGATCTACACAAATGTCCCACCCGGAAAGTCCCGTAACCTGACCGTGAATCATAACGCCCAGAAATATCAACCAGGTTGTGAGTTGATTGATTTTTCTCATCATCGTTCAACCGTCAGAATTTGAATTTTCCCATTGTTTGTATCATATACAATACGTGTATCGTCAGGTGACCAATCAGGATGCAATTCAATTACGTCCGGACTTTCAGTTAGATTCACCGAAGTCTTACCTTGAACATCTGTCATGAATATATCCGATTCAGTCAGTCGGTGACCATTATCTTTGATAACAACATAGCAGAGTCGTCTTCCGTCATGAGTAAACCGTGGTGAATCTCCGTATCCAAGATTGACAGGCGGTGTCCCATCAATGGACATTATCCACAAATGCCCACCCAATATTTTCAATGCAATATGCGAATTATCCGAAGCAATATCTGGCTCGAGTACGGGACCATCCTCAGGAAGTGCAATTTGTGTTTTATTTCCCTCATTATCCACACGGTACAACCGATCTTTTACGATCATCCAAACGGCGCTTTGAATCGGTGACTTTCCGGGCACATCCCAGATTTGACTTTCCTTTGCACCGTTTAGATAAATCCGCGTTCCCTGTGAATCCCAACAAGGCGTTCCGGGCATTCCAATTTGGTAGTCCGTTAAATATACCGGCGGATTTTGATCTATTGGGTACAGAACCAGTGCGAACAATTGTCTTCCACTTAATTCCATTCTTACACGGGCAGCGATTTCAGTCCCCTGAGGGGACCAGACCATTCCGTAACCGGCTGCTGATTCGTCTGTTATTTGCCGAATAGAATGGTCGGTAAGCGAATACAAATAAATACCTTTATACTGCGCCTTCGTAAACGCAATGTGAACACCGTCCGGTGACCACCGAGGCTGTTGTCCATCAGAAATTTCCCGAATCGTTGTGGGATTCCCGGCAAACAAAACTGAAAATATTATATAAACCCGGACAATTGACCCTAACTGTAAATGTTTCTTTTTAATGAATGAATTCATAGCAGATTTTTGTAACCTATTGAGGTGTTCAGAAGTTTTTAGATTGTTAAAATTACGAAATTAAATGAAACGGTATTCTGGAATTTATACCTGCAAAAAAGTAGTTTTTAAAATCATCCCTTTAAGGGATGAAATGTATAAATCATGATTCCATCCATGAAAGGACCCTTGGTCGGGAAATAATAATCCAGGAATGGAATTTCTTGTGTTTCACCCGCTGAAAGCGAGGCGTGGATTAAATTCTTTCGATCGATAATCATACCTTCATGGGCAATAAGTATCCCATTTTTTTCATACGACAGTCTCACAAATGCAACGCCACAAACTTTTGGAAGTTTTTTCAGCAATTCCGCATTGATGGATTGATTTGGGATGTAATAAACATCAATATCACGATTCCAATTCAACGGGAGGAATTCGGTACCATCCGCTTTACGATTTAATGTGAGCTTTGCTTCAGCCAATTTATTCTTGGGTAATAATGTTTGCGTAATATCTGTTGTATTCGGGTTTGCGGTAATCCGATCGGTTGTATAGTGCCAGCGACGCAAATAAGACGGTGTGGACTGACCGGAGGAATCCGGTTTATAGTGGATCCGAATCATATTTTTTTTAGCCTCATCCCAGGTTTTACTTTGG
Organism: uncultured bacterium; assembly: GCA_964549745.1. Taxonomy (GTDB): domain Bacteria; phylum Fidelibacterota; class Marinisomatia; order Marinisomatales; family J089; genus J089. The sequence goes on from CAZJWP010000123.1 coordinate 4,249, forward strand.
GCGGCGGCGAGAGTAGTTAGAACATGACCCGTACAATCTGAGACATCCATTCGAATGATCGGATCTGTGTCAGGTGGACATTCTTCTCCCAACTTATAAATCTCGTAAGGTGTACCTACTCTCCACTCAGCAATAGCCTTTATCCTTTCCTGGAAATCGGGAAAATGCTCTTGAAATTGAGGAAGTAATGAAGAGATTTCCTCTGGTTTAAGTGTCCAAGGTTTTGGTAAGGATTGAATCCACTTGTCTCCGGATGAATTCGCACAGCTTATGCAAAATAATACAACGAATAAAATAATCCTCCGGCGGAGAAGGCTTCGACTTGTCGTTTTCTGTTTCATAACTTTCTTTTCAATTTAATAAGATTAATTTAGGGGATCATCCATGAGAAATCAACTGCCTTGGGCTGCTGCACTGATTTTTATTATCGTCGCTTGCAGTTCGAAACCAAGCATACAAAAAAAAATTACCTCGACATATCCGGATGGAGCTCTCAAGACGGTTGATCTAATAAAAATTATGGATGGACAAGAAACGATAATCGGGGACGAGCTCTATTATTCGAGCGGCCAACTCAAAAGAAAACGTGAAAAGAAGGATGGTTACCCCAATGGCCTTTGGATTGAATACTATAAATCCGGACAAAAAAAAGTTGAAAAGCGCTACCTAAATGGAAATCTGGAGGGTGTTCAGCGAGGTTGGTATACTGATGGCGCTAAATTTTACGAAGCACATTTTCAAAACGGGACTTTATTGAACCGAACGGAGTGGAATCCTGACGGATCGAAACGGAATTAACGGAATTCTACCCTCTGAAAATCTCATTCTCATCCGGTGGATAAATCCGTGTTTCAAATCTGTTTTTAAGCCATCGTTTTGCGATTTCTCTTGTTGCCGGAATTAAGAGTAGAAATCCAATTGCATCTGTTATAATTCCCGGGGTTAATAATACAATACCGCCAATCAGGATAAGCAATCCATCAAACATCTTATCGGTGGGCATTTTCCCCATTTGTAATTCTTGCTGGATTTCCATCCAAACCGACCAGCCGTACAATCGTGCCATCCATGCTCCCAGGAGACCCGTCCCGATTACCATTAAAACGGTAGGCCAAAACCCCATTAATTCACCTAATTTGATTAGGAGAAAAATTTCGACCAGAGGAAGGGTAACAAATAGAACAATCAGACGTTGAAACGTCATTTTACAGTCTCACAATCGTGGAGAGTGACTCGGTAGAAAATGTTCTATACAACGGATTCGGGTGGAATACGTAAATAGAAACAATTGCCA
>CAZJWP010000124.1:0-5485 GCA_964549745.1 uncultured bacterium
CTGGAAGCTGCCTGTCCCGACAGAGCGAAGCGATTGTCGGGAAGCTACGGCCCCAATAATTTTTTCTCTGTCAAAAAACGACTTTGTCAGTCTTGCTTCGACTTTCAGTCCCTAAGTTATGTAGTCAAAAGACAATGAAAGTTTTTCATCGAAAATAGCGCGGAGAATTTATCAGGGTTTATATTGTTGGGCAATGAATTCGAGTTAATGTATCACAAAAGAAATTTCTCAATAAATCACCACAACTTTAATCTCCTCCAAATCAAACCAGTCCCAAAAATTGGTTTGATCCAGTTTAACGACCCCATCTTTAAAACTAAATCGGATTCGTTTCCGGTAGAGCGATTCGGTAAACCAATCTGAATTAGTTCGTTTATAATAAATAGCGACAAAAGGAGGATCGTCTTCTTTTAGATCCGGAATAACCAAGGTACAGATAGCGTCGTTAAACTCACCTTCCTCAGTAATAAACTCAACTTTTGTAAAACTAAATACTCGTTTTTTTAAATGCGTATAGTCTTTGAATCTTGCCGTGGATTGTGCCTGAAGCGCAAATGCTGAAATCCAAAGACTTAGGAGAAGGAAGAAAAAACACTTTCGCTTCACTTGTGTTTTAGACTAAACCTCCCGTGCTTCTTCTTTCCATCTTCACCAGCGCTCCCGGACTTCTGTGCTTTTTCTTCAAGCTTTCGTTCCCAATCACTTATTTCATGGGGTTCTTCGGAATTTTCCTCTCCCGGCTCTTCAAATTGTTCTTCGGAGTCAGATTCAACCCACATCTTCTTCATGGCTTCATAACGCTTTTCCGAACGTTGTTTTAAATCATCAAGTAATTCTGAAATATCTTCATCAAAATCGGAGATGGTTTTCTCTAACCGGCGGAATAATTCATCTTGTAATGGTTGACCATATCCTTCGCCGACTTTTTCGATCAATTCGGCAAACTTCTCTTCCAGGTACTTTTTGATAGTATCTTCGTCGTGTTCAGGTTCATTAATAATATTTGTAGCCATATTTCCTCCATTAACCTGTCAAAATTTAAGCTCGGATGTTGTATTCATGATGGGGCAATATCCAAAATGGGACCCAATCATTGAGATAAACGCCTAATCCCAGCCCAAAACTCAATCCCAAGAATCGATTGTACCAACGTCGATCACCTTTTACGTTTGCCACTGAATTCAAACTTTCAGCAAATCCAACACCAACCAGTCCCGAAAAACCATACACCACCTTCAACCAAAACGACTGATCGTAACTTGTATCTAAAATGGTTACTGACGCAATATCTTTGATATGAATTGTTCTTTGGGTTTTCCAGGTTTGCAAGGTCAGTTTATTCGATTCATGTGATAAAATAGTTCCCGTGAATCGTCTCCCTTTCACTGGTTTGATCAATATTTCAGAATGGAGCGATAGATCAGAATAGTTGATTGTATTCGCCCCTTCTTGTTCAAGGGATTCCTCTTTTGGTAGTCTGTCAGATGGAGGAATAGTTTCACCGACGCGAGTTTGAATTTCAACGAACGTTCTCAGATTCCAAGTTCTTTTAGTGACGCGCATGCGTCCATGATCATACCACACAATTCGAATTGAGTAGCGTTCGTTACCGATGTCAAAGATCTGGGCGGATTCAAAACCTTTTATATCCGGGAAAATCCTGTAATACCGATTTTCCGGTGCACTGATGGTTGATCCGACTTTGGGAGATAAGGGTACCACCTCCCCGCTTTGGGCTGACAGTCCGTTTAACAACAGAAACAGACCAATCAGAATTGTTTTAGTCGGATTCAACCAGCCGTATGATCTCACCTTCATCCGGGAAACGTCCGGATCCCTTTTTGGAAAACAGTTTCCGACCGTTTTTCTCCACTTCAAAGACGCCGCCACTGGAAGGAATAAGAGTCACGCAATCCACAGCATTCCCATAGTGCTCAAGTAATTCAGTAGCCAACCTGGCCGCTCGTGGCAGGTAATTTCAAACGTTACAGTACTCAATCGATAATTTCATACTGGCCTTATAAGTCGAATGCAGTTTCAATTGTAGTCTGTCTGATTGGTTTTATTCCGGTACCATCGTCACGATAATACTGACTGAAGTTCCAAATCAAACTGACTCCGTCACTCACTTCATAACCTAACCGGTAGCCCAGCACCGTATTCTCAGAAGGATTGCCAAAGTCGAAGGGATTGGCATCGTTATTCCGTACGTAGTAGGCGGATGCCACACTCAATTTGGGAACCAGATCAGCGTTCAGACTCACCTGTGCATAGAAACTGTTGAATTCAATCGTATCTGCTTTCATGTTCGTGTAAGCAGCACCAAAGCTGGCAATATTCAGGATATCCGCAGAAGCCATACCGTAGTAACCTTTGGTATTCGTCTTAGACAGTGGATCACCGAATAGTGTCATATCCTTCGTCTGAATATCCGCAATATCATTTGGATAACTCGCTATGACCCTCGTCAAATCGTAGGATTGATCAAAGAACTGTGGAACGAAGTAATTCTGTTTGATCCGGTATTCAAAACTGGCATGGATAAACTTCAAAATGGTCATCTGAAGTCCGGGTACTGTGATTCCCATTCCACTTCTTGCCGGTCTATTAAATATATTACCGCTAACAGCCGGGAAGGTAAGCATATTCAGCTCTGTATATGCGGTTAAGGATACGAACTTGTTGCTAAATACGGGATAACCAATATCTGCACCAAAACCGTAAGCAGCTGCTTTGTTATTCTTAATACTGAATGGATCTGGTTTTAAGGTAGTTGAATCATCGGGGATGGTATTATAATACTGACTAAAATCAGCACCAGTCGAATGCTCCAGTTGCTGCCAATACGCTTTGACATCCGGTCCTGCAACATCGGGTAATCCGTCACCATCACGATCTGTTTCAGCAGGGTCCTGATCAGCTAAGCCATCGCCATCCGTATCCTGCCAATATACTTTTTTATCCGGGAATTTGTCGAAAATATCCGGGTAGGAATCGCCGTCGCGATCTGCCATTCCGCTAAACTGGTTTAAATCGGCCACAAAGTTTATTCCCACTGTTAATGGGAAGTTCTTTGATACGCGATAGGTCCCTCGCATACCTAACAAGGTTCCACCTCGAGCCAGATCCTTGATATTATTCATAAACAATTCTGCGCCAATATTTTTCTTCTGGATTCCGGCATTAATACCCAGTCTCCGGACAGTTGGGAATTCCATCATATTGGAATAACCACTTACCAAACCGCCGTATCCAAGAGTCACATTTTCAAGTGAGCCCCATTTGGCCCAAATCGGATCGCCTTTTTGTCCCCAACGGATGTATAAAACTTTATCCAGGATTTGACTGGGATTATTTTTGAAATCCCATTCATCTTTCCGGAAATTGCCATCACTGTCAAGATACAGGACCAGATCAAATCCAACAGCCAGTTTTCCAAATTTCAGTTCGGGTCTGAAGGCAAATTGGTTATAAATCTTTCCGTCGATCGTAACCGATCCAATCCCGAGTCCCATTCCGAACGGACTTTCGCCTGCTTCACCACCGCCTTCTTCCGGTGCTGCCGGAGTTTCTTCCGGTGGGGCCGGAGGAGTCTGTTCCGGCTGCGTTGTCGGAGCTTCTTCAGACGGTGCTGCCGGAGTTTCTTCCGGTGGAGGCGTTGCTTCTTCTGTCGGAGCTTGTTCAGGCTGCCCGCCTTCGGGTTGAGCTTCACTTTCCGGTGCCGGTGGTTGGCCGGTTTCCGGATCGGTTGGATATTCATTGGGCGCTGCCGGTGCCTGTACAAGACTTCCCAAAGCATTTGAAATCGTTTTCGTTCCGGCTGTCAGGTTGACACTTTGTCCACTGACAACATTAAAGACTTCAACGATACCTTCTGTCCCGTAAAACTGATCTACGCCGGAAGGATCGACAACAGCCGAGAATATTGTTCCTTTTACGGATGCAACAGAGGTCGGTGTTTCAACGCGGAAAGTCTTTCCCTTTTCCTGTTTGGTAACCTGGTTTATAATCGTTCCCGTGTCAATATCAATGGTTCGTGTATTTTCAGTGTCGACAAATTGAAACTCGGTGTTGTTCTTCACCTTTACAACCGATCGATCATTAATAAATATCACTACGGCAAATCCCGTATCGCCAACCTTCATGGCATCACCGTTATTGATCGCCGCCCCGGCGGAAACCGCCTCGTTATACTGACCGGATCCCAATCGTTTGACAAAGACATCGCCGGTTGCTTTAGCAACTCTGGCGATCGTCTCTGCGGCAAAAGTGTTTTCAAAAACAAAAATGGATAAAATAAGAATGGTGATCCTTGTTATCCGTTTCATGGGTTGCTCCTCCAATAAAAATTTCTGTGTGAGATTGGCAAATTTAAGCCCGATTAACTGGAACTCAAGTGCATAGTTTCACTTTGTTTCAGATATTCTAAAACAAGCGATGCCAACGAAATATAATTTTTTCCGGTGGCTAATTTCATTCCCTCTTCACAGGTTCGGCTGGTTGACACGCCTTCGATTCCATCAATGTTTTTAACAAAGGAGGCTTCGCGGTGTGTTGCTGCAACTGTCAAATCGGGAAAAAGTAATCCACGGTCGCCTGCAAATCCGCAACAACCGGTTTCTTCCGGCAAATAAACGGAGGTTGCACATTTTTCCGCACAGGATTTCAAAGCATCTACCTGGCTCATTTTTACAGTCGAACACGTGGGATGCAATACAACCTGTTTTTCCAATTGAGGGAGTTTTTTATCCGACACAAGCTCCTTTAAAAATGGGGCAAGGTCCAGAAATGCCAGCTTTTCCCATTTTTGTTTTACCGCTTCCTCCAAGCCATGTTCTCCCTGGACAAATTTCCAGGTACACGGTGATGTATCCACAACGATCGGCAATTTCCCCTCGTTTGATACCTGATATAATTCTTCTATTGTCTTCTTAAATATGATCCGGGCGGCATCGGCAAATCCCTTGGAACTGTAGGGTGTCCCGCAACAAAGATCATCAGCATTTTTCGGAATGATCATCTTTCTACCGGCGAGTTTTGAAATATCCTTGATTATTTCGACTAAGGTCCGATCGTCATTTGACTCCAAAAATGAGCGCGATAAACAGGACGGGAAATACACAAAATCCGCTTTTTCCCGGCTAACGCTGACTGTCGTCGTTTTTCCCGAAGATGCTTTTAGACCCGGATCCCAACTGTGGATCGCTCCATTTGCCAGTCTGTTAATTACACGTAAAACTCCTTTTACAAGATTCGTCCCCAGCCATCTGGCTTTCCATTCTATCAGGCGTAATAGCCCGTTGACAAAATGCTGAGTTCCCCGAAAATGTGCAGCAGACCAAGCCGCAATTCCACGACCAATCCAGGTTGTATTAAATTTTCGTTTCGATTTAATGAAAACGCCTGTATCGATATTAACCGGGCAAGCGGCGGCACACAGTCCGTCCACTGCACAGGTATCAATCCCCGCATATTGATAGTCCCG
>CAZJWP010000125.1:0-5413 GCA_964549745.1 uncultured bacterium
GCCCGTCTACGTTGCACTTCGCCGGACAGGCCCGTCTTCGTTGCACTTCGCCGGACAGGCCCGTCTTCGTTGCACTTCGCCGGACAGGCCCCAACTCTTCCTATCCTAATTTCTCTTTTCTGCTGTAGTTGGATTGAAGTCAGAATGCAGTTAATTTTCAATTCTCGTTTTCACTGGATTATCAACATTTCACAACCATTATGACCATAAAAAGAGTAGACGCGAAAGTCGATTTTGTCAAACTGGAACATTCCATTCTGGATTTCTGGAAGGCGAACGATATTTTCAAAAAGCGTGTAGCAAAAAATGCCGGAAAGCCACGCTGGAGTTTTTTGGACGGCCCGATAACCGCCAATAATCCCATGGGTGTCCATCATGCCTGGGGACGGACAATAAAAGACATCGTGCAGCGTTATAAAGCTATGACTGGTCATGAATTGCGTTATCAAAACGGATTTGACTGTCAGGGTCTGTGGGTGGAAGTGGAAGTCGAAAAAGAGCTGAAGTTTAAGACCAAGCGTGAAGTCGAAAATTTTGGGATTGAGAAGTTTGTCAATCTGTGTAAGGAACGGGTACGTAAATACGCCGGGATTCAGACCGAACAGTCTAAGCGACTTGGATATTGGATGGATTGGGAGAATTCCTATTTCACCATGTCCGAAGAAAATAATTATACCATTTGGGCTTTCCTGAAAAAATTATTCGAAGACGGCAAAATCTATCGTGGAACCGATGTAGTTCCCTGGTCCGGCCGTTCCGGTACTTCCTATTCCCAAATGGAGATCATTGAAGGCCGGAAACTGGTGGCTCATGATGCTGTATTTATCCGCTTTCCGCTGAAAAAACGGGCGAATGAAAACCTGCTGGTTTGGACCACAACGCCGTGGACACTGACCTCTAATGTTGCTGCCGCTGTCAACCGGAATCTGGACTATGTAAAAGTCAAAGCTGTGGACGGATCGATCTTCTATTTTGCAAAGGAAAACCTGGAATTCCAGCGGCTCGAAAAACAATTTAAAGAAAAAAAGCAATGGGTGGACGGAGTACCCAAGCTGAAGACAATTGCCCAGATTTTCAAAGAGCACGGCGGATACGAGGTCTTGGATACCATCAAAGGCGCTGACATGATCGGTTGGGAGTACGAAGGTCCGTTCGATCATCTGGAAGCACAGAAGATTCCGGGAGGTTATCCCTTTACCGACGACGATTTAAAAGAAAAAGGTCGTACAGGTGTGAATTGTCATCGTGTTATCGACGGTGGCAAAGATTCCATGGGGAATGATGTTGTCGTGGCAGGCGAAGGAACCGGTATCGTTCATATTGCTCCGGGCTGCGGTGATATTGACCACCAGATTGGACTTCGGGAAGGCTTAGTGAACATTGCTCCACTGGATGCTGAATCCCGGTATATTGACAATTTTGGCTGGCTCACAGGAATGAGCGCTACCGAAGAGAAGACCAAGGACGCGATTATAAAAGATTTGAGGGAGCGGGATATCCTGATCCATGTGGAACGGTACCCGCATGTTTATCCGCACTGCTGGCGTTCCGGTGACGAACTGGTTTTTCGGATTGTGGAAGAATGGTACATCAATATGGATTGGCGCGACCGGATCAAAAAAATTGTAGATGATATTCGTTGGATGCCTGAGTGGGGTCGCGATCGCGAACACGAATGGCTGGATAATATGGGTGATTGGATGATCTCTAAGAAACGATTCTGGGGTCTGGCCTTGCCCATCTGGACTTTTGACGATGGTTCCTATTATGTGGTAGGGAGCCGTGAAGAATTAAAATCACTTGCTGTTGAAGGCTGGGACGAATTCGACGGCCACACACCACATCGTCCGTGGATTGATAAAGTGAAAATCCGCCACCCGGAGACGGGCTTGATCGGAAGCCGGATTCCCGATGTGGGAAATCCCTGGCTGGATGCCGGGATTGTACCGTTTTCTACCCTGAATTATCTGACGAATCATGATTATTGGGAGAAATGGTATCCGGCTGATTTTGTCACCGAATGTTTCCCGGGACAGTTTCGCAATTGGTTTTATAGTCTATTGGCAATGTCCGCTTTTCTGGAAGACAAAGCGCCATTCAAGACGTTACTTGGTCATGCACTTGTCAAAGACGAAAACGGAAAGGATATGCACAAATCCGCCGGAAATGCCATTTGGTTTAATAACGCAGCGGACAATATGGGTGTGGATGTTATGCGGTGGATGTTTGCCGGACAGAATGTGGAACACAACCTGCTTTTCGGTTACCACCATGCCGATGAAGTGCGTAAAAAACTTATCACACTCTGGAACTCATATTCCTTTTTTGCCACCTATGCTGCCGTTGATGGTTTTGATCCCGCGGAAGCGGCGATTCCGATCCAGGATCGCAATTTATTGGATCGCTGGATTTTGGCGAAGATGAACCTGGCCGTTCGCGAAGTCACGGAAGCTTATGAAGATTACCGATTTGAAAAAATCATACGGCTTATGGAACGATTCATAGAAGATCTTTCCAATTGGTATATTCGGAGAAATCGTCGTCGTTTTTGGAAAAGTGATAACGATTCGGATAAATTGGCTGCCTATCAAACCCTGCACACCGTTTTATTGACGACTATAGAACTTTTAGCGCCAATCCTTCCTTTTGTAACAGAGGAGATTTACCAAAATATTGGACGAATTTCCGGTAATTCGGAGGAAAGCATTCATCTCAATGAATTTCCAAAAGTAAACGAAAAGTTGATTGATGAGACACTCATCCGGCAAGTTGACAGTCTTCGAAAAGTAGTGGAAGGCGGTCGATCAGCTCGAAATTCAGCTGGACTTAAAATACGCCAGCCATTGCAATCCATACGGATTGTATGTCCCGATGAAGATGTAAAAGTTTTTATTAAAGATAACGCGCCGGTGATCCGTGATGAACTCAACCTGAAGTCCGTGGAATTTTCCGATGATCCGGCATCGCTGCTGCGTTATAAGATTAAACCCAACCTGGCAAGGCTGGGTCAGCAGTATGGAAAACTGCTTCCTCAAATCCGCTCTGCCCTCGCAGAAGCGAATCCTGAGAAAGTATTGGGAAGCCTGCGTGAGAACGGAAAATTTGACGTAAATTCAAACGCTCAAGTAATTGAACTTTTTGAAGAGGATTTAATGGTTGAGACTGAGTCTGTGGAACCATTTGCCGCGGTAGAGACCGATGGACTGATTCTGGGTGTCCATACGGAATTGACAGAGCCGCTTATTCGCGAAGGCTTGGTGAGAGACATGATCAGGCAAGTGCAGATTATGCGTAAAAATGCGAGCCTTGCTGTTGAGGATCGCATTCGGGTTTTTGCCCGAATACCGGAATCGTTGCAACCGGCAATGGAAGATTACCGGGATTATTTTTATGCTGAAACGTTGACTAAAGAATGGGTTGAGGACTACCAACCCGGTGAACACCATGAAACAATACGGGTTGGAGAAGACTCATTCCCCGTGGGATTGGAACGATTCCAAGACTGAGAAAGGAACAATTCACAATGAAGACCAAGTACACAAAAACGGAATTGAATCGATTTAAGAAAAAGATTCTACAGAAGATGGATACGGTTTCCAAAGATGTAACCGACATACAAACCGGAATTAACAATTCAGATTCCGCAAAATCCGGGATATCACCCGATTCGGTTTATTCCGTCCATATGGCCGATGCGGGAACCGACTCCCATGAACGGGAAAAGAATTATCTCTTTATGACCAGAGAAAATAGTTATTACCAGAATCTGGAATCAGCGCTTGAGCGGATCAATGATGGCTCCTTTGGGATTTGTAAAATCTGTGGTGAACTCATTGATAAAGAACGGATGCTGGAAGTACCGAATACCACGAAACATGTGGATTGTAAGGAGAAGGAAAAACTCGGACTGGTATGAACGTACTGGTGATCACCGGGCTGATTTTCCTGGTCGACCAGGCCAGTAAATATGCTGTCCGGACTCAGATGGGTTTGCATGAATCCATTCCTGTTATTCCCAATTTTTTTAGCCTGACTTATGTAACCAATACAGGTATGGCTTTTGGGCTTAACTTCCCGGGAGGGCTGATCTTTTTTACCATCGCTTCTTTTATCTTATCCATTATTCTTATTCGATTGTTGTGGATTGAACGTCAGAATCATATCCTGATTCGAATATCGCTGGCATTGATACTGGCCGGTGCTTTTGGGAATCTGTTCGACCGTTTGTTTCGCAAGGAAGTCGTCGATTTCTTTGATTTCTTTTGGCGCTCATACCATTTTTATATTTTTAATGTAGCTGATTCGGCCGTGACTGTTGGAATTATTCTATACTTGTGGTATACTCTCTTCGTGGATCCAAAAACAGGACCCGATATTCAAGAAACTTGACCTTACAACAGTTCATCGTACATCGATCCGGGAGCCGATTGGATGTTTTCCTTTCTGAAAACCTCCGCGAATTTTCCCGTGCTTCCATTCAATCCTTTATTCGTCAGGGATTCATCACTGTAAACGGCCGACCGCAAAAATCGTCTTATCATGTTCAGGAAGGAGATTGTATTGCTGTAGAGGCGCTTCCGGAGGAAAAACAGCTTACACTGGAACCGGAAAATATTCCCTTAGATATTCTTTTTGAAGACGATGCCATCGCCGTCATCAACAAACCGGCGGGAATGACGGTTCATCCGGGAGTTGGAGCCCATTCAGGAACTCTGACCCACGCCTTACTTCACCATTTTAATCACCTCTCAGATGTGAATGGCACCATCCGTCCGGGAATTGTTCATCGCCTGGATAAAAATACATCCGGTGTCATTATTATAGCTAAAACCAATCTGGTTCATCGAAACCTTGCCGCCCAATTCCAGGAGAGAAAGGTTTCCAAAACTTATCTCGGACTGACCTGGGGACGCTGGAATGAACAGGAAGGAACAATTGATGGAGCGGTTAAACGAAAACGGTCCGATCCAACAACATACACGGTGGACCCTACCGGTAAAGAAGCACGAACTGATTTCCGGATCAAAGAAGAATTGGATATATTTTCACTGGTGGAATTCCGGCCGCGTACGGGACGGACTCATCAAATTCGCATCCACGCCGCGTATAAAAACCACCCGATTGTGGGAGATGTAAAATATGGTGGATCAATTAAACGTCTGCTGGGTTATACACCCGAAGTGCAGCGAGGTCTCAAAACCATTCTAAAACCATTTCAGCGGCATTTTCTCCATGCCTGGAAAATCGAAATTATTCACCCAACCAGCGGTGAAACTGTACAATTCGTAGCTCCGGTCCCTAAAGGCTTGAATGACTTGATTCAAAATCTGAAAGAGGCATTAGCGATTGGAAACTGAGATAACCGATTTTATCAATTATCTGGGAAGGGAACGATCATTTTCCAAGCATACTG
>CAZJWP010000126.1:0-5399 GCA_964549745.1 uncultured bacterium
GATGCTATCCGTCGGTAGCCGGATAGCATCGTTAGAAACGTGATTGAATAAAATCACGTTAGGTATTCGAAACTAAAGTAAAGGAAGCGAATTGGTGAAATATTCCACATATATTGCGAATCGTATAATATTATTCTAATTTCAGATGAAAACTAAGAATAATTGCATTGAATTATGGACAATCTTGATCGAAAAATTCTTGAAGCTCTTCAGGATAACGGGCGGATGACCACCGCTGACCTGGCAGAGAAAGTGGGGATGTCCCGAACCCCGGTATTTGAACGTGTAAAAAAACTGGAACGAAACAGTGTGATCCGAAAATATGTCGCCCTGGTGGATCCGCTTAAAGTGGGAACGACCTGCTTCACTTTTGTGGAAGTTCAGTTGGAACGGCACGGCCGCGAGGCAGTGAATCGGTTTATCTCCGCTATCACTCAAATTCCGGAGGTGATGGAATGTCATCATATTACAGGAGAAGCGGATTTCTTACTTAAAGTCGCAACCAGGGACACTCCCGGCTATGAAAAATTGCTTCTGAATACGCTGACTGCTCTACCGGATGTTCGCAATTTAAAAACACTAGTTGTATTGTCTACTTTTAAGCAGGATACTCAATATCCAATCAATGGGGGAGAGAATGAGCACACTAAATCAGGGACATAGTCAGGGTTTAAAAACCTGGGTTCGTGAAGGCAAGAAAATGGCCAGTGACCGGGCTCGGCGCATCGAACGGACACGATCCTGGAAATTCGACACCATTGCCACACAGGGTCTGTACGATTTGGAACAAGCAGTCCATCTGAACAACAGTTCGCTTATGGAACCGATTTTCATGAGTTCCGCACAGGTTTTTCATGATTACGATGAAATGGAAGTGGCCCTGGCATACCAAATGCCATCCTGGACGTACACACGTATTGCCAACCCGTCCACCTTTTTTCTGGAGGATACAGTGGCTCTGATGGAAAGTTATGGAACCGGAGAAGATGCTAACTGTGTTGCCTGCGCCAGCGGGATGGCTGCGGTCCGTTCAGCGATTGAACCTTTTCTCATCAAAGATGATTCCTTACCGCCGCCGAATTTCGTCAGTACCAGCCGGGTTTATGGTGGAACATTTCAACAGTTTTGCGAGCGGCAGGGGAAGGATCGGGGCATCGATGTACGATGGGTTACGGATAATCTTAATATGGACGACTGGGCATCAAAAATTGATGAAGGCACCCGTTTTCTTTATGGTGAAATGCCGTCCAATCCTGCGGTTGCTTTGTTTGATATTCAAAAGGTGGCTGAACTGGCACATGCGCATGGGATTCCACTTATTGTGGATGCGACCTGTGCATCACCGGCGTTATGCCGGCCGTTGGCCTTCGGCGCCGACATCGTGGTGCAATCTGCTTCGAAAATAATGGCAGCCAGCGGAATGTCGATTATTGGCACACTGACTGCACGGAAGGAAATCCCCAGTAAAGTTGGACCCGATGAAATGCGTGAGGATTTTGCCACCTGGGTGAAGTTGATACCTTACCGGGATAATGGTCCCGCTATTAGTCCTTTTCATGCGATTATGACATTGAATGAACTTCGTTCTCTTCGATCCCGGGCAGCCCAGATGAGCCGATCCGCGTTGAGGGTGGCTAAATTTCTGGAAGAGCATCCGAAAACAACCAGTATTAACTATCCGGGATTAGCTAGCCACACCCAGGCTGAAATTGCGGATAAATACCTGGTGTTGGTTGACAGCGAACTGGACGGTGAACCGGAACCAAGTTATGGGTTTATGATGACGTTTGAAGTGAAGGAAAAAGATATTTACAATCCGGTGAATACCCGTTCATTTTACAATGCGCTTGATTTGACCTGGAGAGCGACCGATCTTGGACGTGTCAAAACCGTCGCCACTATTCCGGCAATTTCAACCCATCAGCAACAAGGTGAGGAAGGCCGGAAGCTGGCGTCTATTTTACCTAATTATGTGCGTCTATCCATTGGTCTTGAACATCCGGACGATATTATCGCTGATCTGGATCAGGCGCTTAACACCATTTAAAAAGGGGGATTTATGATCAAACTTGGATTGATCGGGTTCGGCACAGTGGCAAAAGGACTGTGTGAATTACTTCAGGAAAAAGAAACTCAATTACAAAAACTTACCGGCGATGAGATTGTCGTAACGGCGATTTCCGATTTTAAAAAGGGGGCAGTTTATGTTCCGGAGGGGATTGATATAAACAAACTTTTGGAAATGGACACCTCCGGTGAATCACTGGAAGCATATTCCATAGAATCCGGTCAAACAATCCGTACCGGCTGGGATGCTCTGAAAACAATCCGTGAATCGAATGCAGACATTATTTGCGAAATGACGTATACGGATGTAAAAACCGGGCAACCGGCGATCGACCATGTAGAAGCAGCATTGAATTCAGGGAAACACGTTGTCACCAGCAACAAGGGTCCGGCAGCGTTGAAATGGCGTGAGTTATCCGCACTGGCAGAGGAAAACAAGGTCGCTTTCAGGATCGAAGGAACGGTCATGTCAGGAACACCGGTTTTGAATTTGGCGGAAGGACCGTTGGCCGGTTGTGAGATCACGGCAATTCGTGGAATCCTGAACGGAACCACCAATTATATTCTTTCGGAAATGGAAACAGGGAAACCGTACGTAGATGCGCTGAAACAGGCTCAGGAACTGGGTTATGCGGAAGCCGACCCTACCGGCGATGTGGAAGGCTTTGACGCACTGGCTAAAGTCCTGATCCTTGCCAATACGGTCATGGGGGCCAATCTGGTTGCGGACAACATTAAACGTGAGGGAATCACCGGAATTACACCGGAAATGATCCGGGAAGCCGGGAATGAAAATCAGCGCTGGAAACTGATTGGATCAATCCAATCGGGATCGGACGGGATTGTTGCATCGGTTGCACCGGAAAAGGTACCGATGACGCATCCGCTATACGGCATCGGCGGCGCCGTAAATGCCCTGACATTTACAACAAAAGAATTGGGGGACGTTACGATAGTCGGCCCCGGCGCCGGGAAACGTGAAACCGGCTACTCCATTCTCACCGATATTTTAACCATAACAAGACAAAAATAAGGACGAATCATGGATCAATCAGTAACGAAGGGGATTCACACCCGCGTCACTCACGCAGGACAAAATCCGGACAAGACTCATGGCAGCGTTTCCATACCCATTTACCAGACTTCCACTTTCAAATTTGAATCTGCCGAACAGGGACGAAAGCGATTTTTGGGTGAAGAATCCGGTTACATTTATTCGCGGCTCGGCAATCCCACCATCGAAGCTCTGGAATCGGCTCTGGCCGAATTGGAGCATGGATATGCTGCTTTAGCAACCAGCACAGGGATGGCCGCGATCACTACAATGTACTTTTCTTTACTCAATGCCGGTGACCACATGATCGGCTCAGAATGCATGTACGGTCCGGCACGGGTCGTGATGGAAGCGGAGTTTTCCAAAAAAGGAATCGAATCGGATTTCGTAAACACAGCCGATTTGGAAGCCGTGAAACGCCTGATCAAACCCAACACCAAGTTGATCTATGTAGAATCACCCACAAATCCGACGATGGAGGTTACCGATATCGCCGAATGCGCCAAAATTGCCCATGAAAACGACGCTTTGATGGTTGTGGACAATACCTTCCTGAGCCCGGTTCTCCAGAATCCGTTGGATTTGGGAGCGGACGTTGTGATCCACAGCATGACCAAGTTTATTAACGGGCACACCGATGTGGTGGCCGGTGCGATAATTTGCAAAGAACAATCTGTCTATGAACGAATCCGTTCGGTGTTGCGATCATTGGGCGGAACGATGGATCCCAACCAAGCGTGGCTGGTCCTTCGCGGATTGCGGACGCTGGCTTTACGGATGGAAAAAGCACAGGATAATGCCCAAAAATTGGCGGAATTTTTAGATGGACATCCGGCGGTAGACGTCGTCCACTATCCGGGATTACCGACGCATCCGCAATATGCGCTAAGTCAAAAGCAAACGCGAGGTTCCGGGGCGGTCATGAGTTTTGAACTAAAGGGCGGCTATGAAGCAGGAGAAGCGTTGATGAACAAAGTGTCGGTGGCGCTACTGGCGGTTTCGCTTGGCGGATATGAATCCTTGATCCAGCATCCGGCTTCCATGACGCACGCTTCCGTTCCTAAAAAAGAGCGGATTGCAGCAGGTATTTCTGATGGGTTGATCCGGTTATCGGTCGGTTGTGAAGATGTTGAAGATCTGATCAATGATTTTGAACAGGCATTGGCCTAAACAGGGGGCGTTATTATGAAAATGGTGATCGGAGGCCGGTGGGTTGACAGAGCGGAGACTATTGATGTTTTAAATCCATACGATCAGTCGGTTGTTGATACGGTTCCGCGCGGGACCAAAGCCGATGTTTTGGCCGCAATCGAAGCGGCACAAAAAGGATATGAAATCAACCGCAATCTGCCATCACACAAACGGATTTCCATTTTAAAAAAGACGGCCTCCCTGATGCAGGAACGATTTGATGATCTGGCCAAAACCATTGCTTCGGAGGGATCGAAAACCATCCGGGAAGCCCGGAAAGAAGTGGCCCGTGCCATCAATACGATCACCATTTCAGCGGAGGAAGCGCGGCGCATCAATGGCGAAACGCTCCCCTTTGACAGCGCCGAAGGATCGGAGAATCGTGTCGGTTATTATTTTCGGTTCCCGATTGGGATTATCGCGGCGATTACACCGTTTAACGATCCGCTGAATTTAGTGGCACACAAGGTCGGTCCGGCCATTGCCGGAGGAAATGCTGTGATCGTCAAACCGGCGACAGTCACGCCGCTTTCAGCATTAAAGTTAGCAGAATGTCTGCTGGATGCAGGTTTACCGGGCGAAATACTGAGTATCATTACCGGACCCGGAGCGGAGATCGGTGAAGCATTGGTTAGGGACGACAGGATTCGGATGGTCTCTTTTACCGGAGGTGTGGAAGCAGGCGAACGGGTCGCCAAACTGGCGGGATTAAAAAAGGTTGGTATGGAATTGGGTTCCAATTCACCGGTTATAGTTCTGAAAGACTGTGATTTGAACAATGCCGTCGAATCGTGTGTATCCGGTTCATTTTGGGCTGTCGGGCAAAATTGCATTGGTGTTCAACGGATATACATTGAGCGTGATATTTACGATCAGTTCAAAGAAGCATTTGTAAGACGCACCCTACAATACAAAACCGGATTCCAATTAGATGAAGATACGGACATGGGTCCCATGATCGCACCAAAAGAAGCTGAACGGGTAATCGAATGGATTGAGGAAGCCAAGGCAGAAGGCGCGGTATGTTTAACCGGCGGGAAGCGAGAAGGCTCGCTGGTTCAACCAACCGTGATGGAACAGATGCCGA
>CAZJWP010000127.1:0-5335 GCA_964549745.1 uncultured bacterium
GGTTTTCTCAATATCGGGATAATAGTTACCATAACAGGATAGTCTTTTCGGGGAGGAATGACTTATGCGTAATAATAAACCCAAGAGTGTCAGCAACTATAGTTAAAGTATTGAAATAACAGGGTTAACCATCCAAGCGTTCGATACAATTAGCGCTATTTTCTTTTACGGAATTCACCCTTGCAGAAACCGGGAAAAACTCCAACTGCACCTCAGGCATCCTGAGCAGACGCTCAACATTTTCAAATGAGTATCGTTTGGTGTCCAGCCAATCCTGCAGGTGTTCAAGGGGTAAAATCGCGGGCATGCGATTGTGAATGTGCTTCAGGTCCGAGCGTGCTTCGGTTGTAATAATCGTATAACTTTTCCATTCGGTTCCGTCCGGCGCTTTCCAGCGATCCCAAAGCCCGGCCATGGGAAGGAGTTTCCCTTCGGCAGACCGAAAGTAGAACGGTTGTTTCCCGGTATCGGTCTTTTGCCACTCGTAGTAACCATCTGCAATGACCACACAACGATTTGTGGATACCAAGGTCCGAAAAGATGGCTTTTCAACCAGTGTTTCCATCCGGGCGTTTATCATCCTGGCGCCAATTTTGGAATCCTTTGCCCAGCCCGGGATCAAACCCCAACGCATGGGACGGACAATGCGGTGTTCCGGTCCGGTCAGAATCGGCGAAAGTTGTGTTGGCGCAATATTAAATGACGGGGCGTAACTATCCGGATTTTCCCATTCTTCCACCGCCAATTCCTCAATAATGGATTGCATATCCCGGGTGAGTGTTTTTCGTCCGCACATGACGAATGAAATTTAATCCCGATTTACGGGATATAGGTATAGTTACCCATTTTTTGAAGATGGGGATTTTAGAAGCAGTTCGATAGTCTTAAATTCGGGTCCGCATTCAGCGCTTTTTATTGCAGCCAAACCGACCATGCAACCGAATTCCACGGAGACCTGAACCCTCTCCGCAACACCGGTTTCTCTCTATCAATTCCGTCCCGGACTTAACGTTGAATTCTCCGCAATACCTATCCATACCGGTGTCACTTGACTGACATCCGGCGAACGAATTCCATCCCGGCAAAATTAGTTCTTGAGGACGGCCGTTGCTTTTCCGGATGGTCCCTTGGGAAAACAGGTGAGACTATCGGCGAACTCTGTTTTAACACCGGCATGACCGGCTATCAGGAAATTCTCACCGATCCCTCTTATGCCGGACAAATCATCACACTGACGTCGCCTCATGTTGGCAACTACGGGCTAAATGATCAGGACCGGGAATCCGATCAAATACATGCTGCTGGATTGGTCATCCGTGAACCGGCCATCCGACCCTCCAACTGGCGATCGGAAGAAACGCTGGATACCTATTTAAAGAATAACGACGTCGTGGCTATCCACGGTGTAGATACCCGGGCGCTGACGCGGCATCTGCGGACACGCGGAGCCATGAACGGGATCATTTCATCTTTGGAAAGCAATACGGAAGCGCTACTGGAAAAAGCCAAAGCCCGGCCATCCATGAACGGTCAGGATTTGGCAAAACAGGTGACGGCAATCTCAAGTTGGGATTGGGAACCGCCCGCCAAAGTAAGAGCGAAGATCGCTGTGCTGGATTTTGGTATCAAGTGGAGCACACTTCGCCTGTTGAATGAGCGCGGCTGCATTTTACGGATTTTCCCGGCATCAACATCTGCCGAAGATGTAATGACCTGGCAGCCGGATGGCGTGTTGTTCAGTAACGGTCCCGGTGATCCGGCGGCGGTTGATTACGGAATTAAAACAGCCAAAGAAATCATCGGACGAATTCCGATTCTTGGAATTTGTCTGGGGCACCAAATTTTGAATCTGGCGGCCGGGGCAAAAACCTTTAAACTGAAATTCGGTCACCACGGTATCAACCATCCGGTGAAAAACCTGGAAACGGGCCGGATTGAGATTACCAGCCAGAATCACGGGTTTGCGGTGGAGAGGGATAGTTTGCCGCCCAATGTGGAATTGACCCACATTAATTTGAATGACAATACGGTGGAGGGCACACGCTGGAAAGATGCACCGGCGCTTTCGGTTCAATATCATCCGGAAGGCGGTCCCGGTCCCGGCGATTCACGTTACATTTTTGATCGATTTATGCAACTCATAGAAAAAACGAAATAGATGCCGAAGCGCACGGACATTCAATCGATTTTGGTTCCCGGCGCCGGACCGATTGTCATCGGCCAGGCCTGCGAATTCGACTATTCCGGCACCCAGGCCGTCCGGGCGTTGAAGGAAGAAGGGTACCGCGTCATTCTGGTCAACTCCAATCCGGCCACCATTATGACGGATCCTGAGCTGGCAGACCGCACCTATATTGAACCCATGACGCCCGAATATCTGGAAGCCATCATCGCCCGGGAAAAACCCGATGCACTGCTCCCGACTGTTGGCGGTCAGAACGCCCTGAATCTGGCCATGAAGCTGGAAGAACAGGGAATCCTTAAAAAGTACGGAGTTCAAATCATCGGCGCGCCGATCGACGCCATCCGCCGGGGCGAGGATCGGGATGCCTTCAAATCAGCGATGGAAGGAGCCGGGATTCCGGTGGCGCAGGGCGGACTTGTGAATTCCTGGGAAGAGGCCAAAGCCTACCTTGATGTTGTGCCGTTTCCATGGATTCTAAGACCATCGTTTACGTTAGGCGGCAGCGGCGGGAGCGTGACGTATAATCGTGAAGAAGTGCAACCGGCGGTGGAACGGGCGCTTTCGGAAAGTCCGGTACATCGCGTATTGATCGAAGAATCGCTGCTGGGCTGGAAAGAATTCGAGCTGGAGATCATTCGCGATAAAGCGGACAATGCGATCGTGGTCTGCTCCATCGAAAATGTGGATCCCATGGGTGTGCACACCGGCGATTCCATAACCGTGGCGCCGGCCATGACGCTCACGGACCGGGAATATCAGCAAATGCGCGACCGGGCGCTGACCTGCCTGCGTGTAGTCGGCGTGGACACCGGCGGGTCCAATGTCCAGTTTGCGGTGAATCCGGAAACCGGGCGTATGATCATTATCGAAATGAATCCCCGCGTCAGCCGCAGCTCCGCTCTGGCCAGCAAAGCCACCGGTTACCCGATTGCCAAGGTTGCCGCCAAATTGGCGGTGGGCTACACGCTGGATGAACTGCCCAATGAGATCACCGGTGAAACTCTGGCGGCTTTTGAACCCGCAATTGATTATTCCGTGGTGAAGGTGCCGCGCTTTGATTTTGAAAAATTCCCTTCCGCATCCGGTGTGCTGGGTGTCCAGATGCAATCGGTAGGGGAAGTGATGGCATTAGGCCGGACTTTTCCGGAGGCGCTGCAAAAGGCATTTCGTTCGCTGGAAGTGGGTCTGGACGGGCTTGAGCCCAAACCACCGGCGGAAGGCGATCCGGACGCGTCCCGGGCACGATCCCTGGATTTGTCATTGCTTCGGTTCCCCACCGCATTCCGTTTGGTGAAACTGGTCCAGGCTTTCCGGAATGACGTTTCAGTGGCGGAAATTCACGAGCGCACCGGAATTGATCCCTGGTTTTTGGATCACATTGCACAATTGGCTAAGACGGAAATATCCGAACAAACGGCAGAATCGGTTTTCCGGTACAAACAATGGGGATTCTCAGACCGGCAACTGGCGAAGCAATTTGGGCTGAGTCCACAAAATTTCAGGAAATGGCGAACAGGTCAGGATATAAAGCCGGTGTATAAAATGGTCGATACCTGTGCGGCCGAATTCGCCGCCAAAACACCTTACTGCTATTCGACATACGAAGAGGAGAATGAGATTATCCCTTTAGACGGAAAGAAGATCATGATCCTGGGCGGCGGACCCAATCGCATTGGTCAGGGGATTGAGTTTGACTACTGTTGCGTCCAGGCGGTGTTCGGGCTGAAGGAGCTGGGTTTTAAAACCATCATGGTTAACTGTAATCCGGAGACGGTTTCCACCGATTTTGATCTGGTGGACCGGTTGTACTTCGAACCGGTGACGGTGGAGGATGTGCTCAACATTGTGGATCTGGAAAAACCGGACGGTGTACTGATCCAGTTCGGCGGCCAGACGCCGCTGAAGATCGCTAATGAGTTGGCCGTTGCCGGCGTCCCGATTGCCGGGACATCTCCCGATCAGATTGACCGGGCCGAAGACAGGCGGCGTTTTGGGGACGTCGTGAAAAAGTTGGGGATCCGGGTTCCGAATTTCGGAACCGGCACAACGTTGGAAGAAGTGGTGACCGAAGCGGAGCGGATCGGTTACCCGGTACTGGTCCGGCCCAGCTATGTGTTGGGCGGGCGCGCTATGGAAATTGTGTATTCCACGGAACAACTGGTGGATTACGTGGCCCGTTCCGCCGATGTAACCGCCGGTCATCCGATCCTGGTGGACGAGTTTCTGGAGGATGCCTTCGAATTTGATGTGGATGCCTTGTGTGACGGGAAAGACATTGTCATTGCCGGGATTTTACAGCACATCGAAGAAGCGGGAATTCATTCCGGCGATTCGGCTTGTGTGCTTCCGCCGTATCGCATCACCGGGGAAGCGCTGGAAACGATCCGCAAACAAACCCGCGACCTGGCGCTGGAACTTCATGTGAAAGGACTGATCAATATCCAGTTCGCTTACAAAGACGACACCGTATATGTCCTGGAAGTAAATCCCCGGGCCAGCCGGACCGTGCCGTTTATCAGTAAAGCGCGGGGAATTCCCATTGCCAAAATTGCGGCACAGTTAGCCGTAGGAGCCTCGTTAAAGGACTTTCAATTTCCTGATCCGGTGGAAGGGACCCATTTGGCCGTCAAGGAAGCGGTTTTGCCTTTCAACAAATTCCCGAATGAAAAAGTATTTTTGGGTCCGGAGATGAAATCCACCGGTGAAGTGATGGGAATGGCCGATTCGTTGGGTTCCGCCTTCCGCAAAGGTTTAATCAGCGCCGGGACCGATTTACCCGTTGAAGGACAGGTTTTCATTTCGGTGAATGATCGTGATAAATGGACGGTGATTCCCATTGCCCGGGATTTCCTGGAACTGGGATTTTCCCTGGCGGCGACGTCGGGAACAGCAAAGGTTTTGCAGCAAAATGGTATTCCGGCGGAAACCGTATTTAAAGTCGGAGAGGGTCGTCCGAATGTGGCGGACCGCATCAAAAACCGGGAAATTGTTCTGGTGGTGAATACACCCATGGGAAGCCGGTCCCGGGCGGACGAAGCGGCGATCGGACGAGCATCCATCCGCTATGGTGTTCCGGTGTTTACAACCTTGTCGGCAGCCCAGGCAGCGGTTCGGGCATTAAGATCTTCTGCTAAACCGGTTGTGAGAGCG
>CAZJWP010000128.1:0-5310 GCA_964549745.1 uncultured bacterium
GTCACCATAACAAAACCACTATTGACCTTAATTAAACCTCTATTATTTGCATTTTTCTATAAAAATTAAACCGGTAATACAGGATCAGTTAATCCAGTTTACCGACGGTAATGAATAGTTATACCTTATTATCTGTGGATTACAATAAAACGGTAGACCACTATACCAAAGAGTAGATACCTTAATCCATAAAAGTTGTCAAATGGCGATCTGAATTAGATATTATTGATAAACTGCACCAGGTTTTCACCGGTGGGCACACCCAAACGTCCACGTAACCGGGAACGGTATACTTCAACGGATTTCACGGACAGATTTGTCAGGCTGGCAATTTCCTTTGTATTTAGCTTCAGCTTTAAGAATGCACATATTTTTTGTTCACGTGTGGACAAATCCGGGACCTGGTCCATTAAACGTTTAAAGAAATTTTTATGGACTTCCCTGAACCAGGTTTCAAACTCATTCCACTCATTCCCGGGAGAAACCAATGATTTTAAAGAGGACTCAATTCCGCGTATGAGCGAACCGGAAGAACCGGGAGTTTGTTTATCCAGGTGATTCAACTGATTCACTACGTCCATAACGACCTCATGGTCTTTGGCCATTTTGAGTGCCTGGGAGGTGAGTTCCCGGTTCCGTGCTTCCAGATTCTTTTTCAGCTTGAGTTCAAGCTGAATCCGGTCAGTGACGTCAATATAATATTCAATAACTTGTTTAATCTCACCATTGGAATCAAAAATTGGATGGGAGTGAATTTCAATATGCTTTTCAACACCGCCAGAATTTTTGACCACTTCGCGTTTGATATGATGTTCCCGATATTGATCAATATTCCGCAGGGGACAATTTTCATCCATACAGGGCTTTTCCAACCCGGCTTTGAGAGCATAGCAGGTATCTGCATCGGAGGTGCCCCATTCCTTAGCGGCTGTGTTAGCCATGATCAGCTTATAGTTTCGTATATCAATGACATAAAAGGGATACGAAAGTGATTCCAAAACTGATTCCAGAAACAAATTTTGATCACGGAGCTTGTCTTCACGGGCACGTATTTCAGTTGTCCTTTCCGCGACTTCTTTTTCCAATTCTTCAGTTCGTTTTTTTGACTGTGATAATCGAATACGAATAAACAGCAGAACGACGGCTCCGGCGAAAGAAATATAGATCAAAATAGCCCACCAGGTTTGCCAAGGTGCCGGTTTCATTTTGAGCGCTATGGATTTCCCGGTCGTATTCCAGGTACCGGTTGCATTGGCAGCGCGAATCTCCAGATTAAAGGTGCCGGAGGGAAGGTGGGTTAATGTGATGCTGTGCCTTGATGATGGAACGTCTAACCACTTGTTGAACAAACCTTGCAGTCGATACTGATATTTATTTCCCAAAGGATCCAAAAAACTCAGCGCTGAAAATTCGAAAGTAATTGCCAGGGCTTTATACGTTAAATCCAGGGAGGAAATACGGTTTACCGATTTGTTGATAACAACGCCCTCCGGCATCATTTTACCCGGGACAAGCGCTTCGTTCGTTAGCTGGATCCCGGTTATTGCAATCGGTGGAGGGACAGAATAATCGTGTACTTTATCAGGGAAAAAACTGTTAAGACCGTTAATGCCTCCAAAGAAAAGTTCACCATTCCAGCTTTTATGCCAGGCTCCTTTATTATACTCCCTACTTTGCTGACCTTCGATCCGGGGGTAGTTTGTAAAGGCAACCGTTTGGGGATCGAAGCGTTTGATACCATCATTTGTACTCAACCAAAGAATACCTGAATCATCTTCCAAAACGCCATAGACAAAATCATTGGTCAACCCCTCGTTTTTACCATAGTGGTGAAATTTAGTATTCTCCGGGTTCAGGATGTTCAGGTCCGAAAAATCAAGACGATCCAAATCCCCGCCGCCGGTTCCAATCCACATGGTTCCCTTATCGGTGGGAAGCAGGCAAAGCACCCTGTCATCGCTTAATGAATTTGAACGGGTGGAGTTGTGTTGGATTACACGAAAACGATCGGTTTTCGGGTTATAAATTGCCAGTCCTGATGTGGCCGTCCCAACCCAAAGAGTGCCGAACGGATCCGTGACAATACAGGATATGGATGGTCCCGGAAGACCCGAATTCTCCGGAGTATAGTTTTGAAATCTACCTGATTCACGTTCATTTTTGGTTAGTCTCGATAAGCCCTTCTCGGTGCCGACCCACAGATCGCCATTGGCGGTGAATTTCAGCACAAATACAAATACACCCGGCAACGAAGAAGGGTTGTTATCATCAGAAGGGTAGGAACGAAAGGTTTCGTTCTTGCGGTCAAATCGGGCCAATCCATAACCCTCAGTGCCCACCCAAAGTGTACCGGTCTCATCTTCGGCCAGGGAATAAACAAACGGATTGGGTAATCCCTGTGGATTATCAGGATCATAGTAATAATGCTTTTCTTTACCTGTATGTTGATCAAAAGCCCACAAACCGTCGTATCCACCCACCCAAAGGACTGAATCGCGATCTAAATAGATTGCACGAACACTTGGGTCGTGCATACTGGTTGGATCATCAGACAGCATGGGATAATATTGGAAGGACTGGTGTGGATTCAATACAGCGATTCCCACACCGCGGGTTCCAACCCACAACAATCCATCCCGGTCTTCCACAAGCGTGTATGCCCCACTGGGCGTCAAACCTCTGCCTTCTTTTTTATCCTGAGGAATATTCATCCAATTTTCAGTTTCCGGATCGTAAAGATAAAGGCCCTGCCAGGAAGTGCCAACCCAGAGACGATTGTCCGCAGATTTTAAAATAGAGAGGACTTCGGGCTCTTTTCCATATTTCGTAATTGACAGCTTGCTTATCAATCCGGTAACCGGATCATAACGATTCAAGCCTTCACTTGTCCCAATCCAGATGTATCCGGAACTGTCTTCTTCAAGACTTCTTAAATAATCAGAATACAATGGCGATATACCATTAGGGCCAATCGTGAAGTTTTGCAGTGACTCTGAATCCGGGGCTTTTCGATACAGTCCCTGTTCAGTTCCAATCCACAAACCACCGAGGTGATCAACTAACAGGGTCGTTATCGAACGATTTCCCACGGGTTTAAACGATATCCAAGCCCCGGTTTCAGGATTCAGCCTCCAGGCGCCTTTCGTCGTTCCGACCCATAATTGTCCATTGGAACCTTCAACCAATGCATTTATAGATCCAACCGATTCTTCAGTATTTCCCCAGGGTGACCGGAAATGAGAAATTCGTTCGGTCTCCGGATCCAACCGGTCCAGTCCTCCTTTTCCAGTCCCTATCCATAAATTGCCTTTTGAATCTTCCAGGAGCGACAGAATGGAATTATCGGCGATGGAATGGATATCGTCCGGGTCATATTTATACACTTTAAACTGATAGCCGTCATACCTGTTTAACCCGTCTGCGGTTCCAAACCATAAGAACCCGTCCTTATCCTGGATCATACTGTAAATAAAATTCTGGGAAAGGCCGTTTTCAATGGTCAGATGCCGTACAATGTAGCCGGTTCTTTGAGGATACAATAATCCCTGAATAAACAGGATGACCACATACCACAGTAAATGGTATTTGCGGGTGGGTCTAATATGGATGACTGATCTTTTGATGGGGTTTGGAACTCCCGGTACCGCTAAAATTTTACTGTGAGGGGAGGGCTTGGATCAAGATGTGTTTTCCGGTTTCTTCTCATTTTTAAAACCACGACCTGAACTCAACAATGTGAATGCAATTGTTCTCAAATGAGGTAGACCGGCCACCATTTCCCCGGATTAGACACCTTTCTCATCCAGGCCAAACACATTTACCCGGATCGATTTCCCCCGGATAGATTGCTCACCAAATTTAATCCATGGTCGTTTCTTTTCGGTATCAACTAATTGTGTATAGACCGAATCGGAAACCAATATTTTGGCGTTCAATGTTTTCGTCAGGCTTTCTAAACGTGCCGCCGTATTCACCGGGTCACCGATAAAAGTAAACTCCAGCCTTTCAGCAGAGCCGATATTACCGGCGATCACGTTTCCACAATGTATCCCGATGCCGATTTGGATGGGAAGCTCGTATTTTTGGGAAGAGGCCTGAACAATCCTTTGCATCTCCAAGGCAGCGCGAACTGCATGCGTAGCGGCATTGTTGGGTTCATCGAGGCCAAAAATTGCCAGGATTCCATCTCCGATAAATTTGTCTACGAAACCTTCTTGCTTACGAATAATGGAGACCATATCCGTAAAATAGCGATTCAAACCGCTGACCAAATGTTCCGGATTTTCCGATTCCGTCAGGCTGGTGAAACTCCGAATATCCGATATCAAAATAGTTAAATTTCGTTTTTTCCCTCCCAACATGAGCTCATCTTCACCCTGCGCCATGAGCCGCGTCGCTATTTGCTGACTTACCACTTTCCCAAAGATGTTCTGTATCTTGCGCTTTTCTCTTAACCCTTCGATCATGGAATTGGTATGATCCGCGATCAGTGCAAATTCATCATGGCTGATCATGGGAACGTAACCTTCCAGGGCACCCTGATTCACTTCATTCAGAACGCGGGTTTCGTTCTCGAAGAACAGTTTCAGATTTTTGGAATAGGAATAAATCAAATTGAGGACCAGGCCGATGGTAACGCTGACCACAAAAATAATTTCCACGGAAACAGTTTTTTGAGCAGATCGCACATCATTGGGGTCAACCGTGGCAATCCAATGAATGTCTTTTTCAATCACAAGCAGGATAACAATCGAAATAAATAAGAGGACCAGAATGGCCGCCAATGCAAATTTTTTGGTCAGCGAATATAACTTCCCGGACCGGCTCAACCGAGACCTTTCCCGTTGCGCGATACCAATGACAATCCTTTCCCGTTCCAATGCCATGTCAATCGACAGAAAAGAACCCAGGGTGAGCATCCCCACAATGACTTTCACTCCGCTGGAAAACGGAGGAAAGGCAAAAGTAAAGTAATTATAAATCGCAATGGCGATACCGGCACCGATAAATACCAGGAATTCAATTAGGAATTGAGCGCGCGTTTGGTGAACCAAAGGTTTCTTTTGAATGATGACTTTGATGAGAGCTGTCCTTACGATAAATATGAGGATAAAAAACACCGCCAAAACCCTGGACCAGTTCCAAAGTGTCAGGGAGTCAATGAAAGGGCATACCTGTCCGCCGTAAATGGCCATTACAGCCATTGAGATAATATAATAGATGTAGATTCGCATGGGTTAATATACACCTTTTCAGGAAGGTGTGTATCTAATCCTCACATAGGTACAATTTGGTAAAACTCGAACTCCC
>CAZJWP010000129.1:0-5253 GCA_964549745.1 uncultured bacterium
AAGTCTTGAAGAACGGGGAGAAAAATTCAAGAAAAAATGGCCGGATGTGGATTACACCCAATTGCTCGAATTGGAAAACCCCCTTGATCAATACTTACCTGAATTATTGCAGCAGGCAGATGAAAATGTCCGAGTAAAACAATATGAACGGGCGCTGGATCAATATCGGAAGATATCCATGATCGATCCACTGAACATGGAAGCAAGATTTGGCGAACTGCATACCCTCATGAAAGCCGGACGACAAATAGAAGCATTGACCATCGCCAAAGATATGTTGAGAGATGATCCGGAAAATACTGAGATTCTTTTGGAAACCGGGAAAATTTTGTTAGCGATGGGATTACAGGATAAAGCCAAAGTTATATTTGAAAAATTGATTATATTGGATTCGAGTCATGCGGAAGCGAAAAAGATTTTGTCGGAGATAAAATATGCTAAGTCAACGGGTCAACCCGGAGTGAATGGTGCAGAAATATCACCGGAAATTTTAAAGGAAGACCGCACATTTGTTAATACCGCTTCATCTTCATAAGGGTCCATAAGTATCATGACATATCTTGAAAAACAAATCGTAAAACAATTCAATCCCGGCGATGTCATTTTTAAGGAAGGCGAACCGGGAACCTCTATGTTTATCATTCAAAAAGGCGATGTAGAAGTTCATAAATCCGTGAATGGACAAAAAGTAGTGTTAGCCACATTGAAGGATGGGTCCATTTTTGGCGAGATGTCTCTCATCGACGGCCGGCCCCGTTCGGCAACCGTTCAGGCTAAAACGGCCTGTCAGTGCCTTGAAGTCAATCAAATTCTGTTCAAACAACGCCTGGGCGAAGTGCCCGGTTGGATGAAATCATTTTTCCTAATCCTTGTGGATCGATTACGTTCGGCAGACAAGTCACAGGCTGCCGATAACGAAAAGACCACCGGCCGCCGAATCGTCTATTTATTGAATTACCTCATGGATCATGTGGAAAGTGACCAGGATAACCGAAAGATTCTGGCCTGGTCCGAGACGGTTGAGTTGATTGCCATGTTGATGAACATTCCTGAAGGGAAGATCAACAAATTGCTGAACCGGCTGGCGCTCACCGAATTGGGGAAGAGCGAAATCAATTACGAAAAAGGGAAACTGCTTATCATCGAGAAACCGGAATTATTTGCCCGATACGCGGATTATTGTAAAGAGCAGTTTGAGAAAGAAACCGGGACACCATTGCAAACGGAATTCGAAGCGACACCAAAGGAAGAAATGGCTGTCCTGAATTTTATTCAAGCCCTTCTCAAGCAACAAGCGTCCGCGAATGATTTCCCGATGGCATACTTTAATGAGCAATTTGAAGAAATTGTGGGTAAACCCGTCACCGATTTCGACTTTGTGTTAAAAAAATTCAGGAAGCACGGTTTACTAAAGATCAAACTGGAAGGCGATTCCGAAAAATATTACGAAGTAGATCGCGATCTGTTTAACAATCGTTTGAATGCCGGTTCGGAAGTGGAATTGTTCAAAAAACTGGAAAAAAGACTGTCGGTTATTTAGGGGACAAAAGTGCCGATAAAACAAACCCTTTCCGTGTGTATGATCGTCCGCAATGAAGCGGAAACGATAAAAGATTGCCTGGAAAGTGTTCGGACTATCGCGAACCAAATTGTGGTTCTTGATACCGGTTCAACGGATGATACAATCGGGATCGCCAAAGCGTTGGGCGCGGAAGTCCATTCTTTTCCGTGGAAAGATGATTTTTCGGCGGCGCGAAATGAATCCATCAAATATGCCACAGGAGATTGGATATTCTGGTTAGATGCAGATGAACGGCTGCAACCTGATTCGAAAAAAGCGCTGAAAAAATGTCTCGTAAAAGTTTCTGTAGCCACAGCTTTTTTAGTGACGATTAAGAGTATAAAACCGGACGGTCGGAATGCATCGCTTTCCGATGGACATCGTCTGTTTTCAAATCATTTTGGGATTCAATTTTCCGGACGAATCCACGAACAGATCGCGCCCAGTGTATCCAACCTCGGCGGAATAGAAAAACCGTCCGAAATTGTGCTGGATCATCTGGGATACAGCTATACCGGGAAAAAGGCGGAAGCAAAACGAAATCGCAATGAATCTCTGCTGCTTCGTTATGTGAAGGAAAACCCCAAATCGGCTTATGCTCATTTTACGCTTGCTCAGCACTACAGTCTTTATAAAGACTTCCGGAAGGCAGCCTCGCATTTCAAAAAAACCATGAAACTTGGCGGACTATCACCGAAAATGACCACGTCCGCCGAAAATATTTATGCAGAAACACTAATCCACCTTGGAAAGATGAAAGAAGCCGCTGTGCTGATCGGGCAATCCATTAACCGGTTTCCCAATCAAGTCGGCGCTTACTTTCTCAAGTATAAAATCGCGGTAAACAATAAAGATATTCCGGGTCAGCTTAAAATGCTGGAAACCATGGTAACCCAAACCAACACAATCGAACAGGAAGGGAAAACCTTATCGACGGATGTGGTCATTCCTGTGCGCGATCTGGAATACTATATTCTCCGAATTGGGATGGGTCTGGAAGCTCCGGAAACGGTGGAGAAGTATGCCAATCGCATGCGGGTTCGGCTGAATCTGTCCTACCGTGAGAGGGAAGTCCTTGGCCGTTATTATTTGACCGTCGGAGAATGGGACTTTGCCGAATCGCAGCTCAAGGCGATATACCATGATCAGCCTGAGAACACGATCATCCTGGAGTTATTGGGATTATTGTATCTCAAGCAGAAAAAATTTGGAGCATCAATTCACTATTATACACTTTGCTATCGATTAAAGCCCAATGATCCAAACCTGAAACGCAGGCTGGCCGGACTTTACGCCAAAGTTGGACAAACAGAGCGAGCTGAAGCGCTACTGGAGGAGGGGTAATGCCGCAAAAGCATATCATAAGTATTTTGTCAAATAAAGGCGGCGTGGGTAAGACCGTTTTCGCCATTGAATTGGCGAACAGTCTGGGACAGCGCGGATACAAGACACTTTTGATTGATACGGACATCAATACCGGAGACATTGGAATCAAATTGCGGTTAAGCTATCCACAAACATTGCTGGATTTCTTTCAAAAATCGGTCGATGATTTTTCTAAGCTAATTCAAAAAGTTCATTCGTTTTACCTGGTGCCAGGCTCAGGTGGAAATTTCAAGTTCGCTAACCTGAATTATCAACAGAAGCTCAAGTTTATTCGATCCTTCAAACGGGTTTCGGAAAAGTTCGATTATACCATATTGGATTTGGGCGCCGGGATCGAACGCACCACGCTTGATTTTGCACTCACAGCCGATATTCCCGTAATCATCACGACACCGGAGGATATTCAGACGGGATACGGTTGTGCCAAGGCAACGGCTGTACGCATGTATGAACTGGATCAACGGATGGCGCAAAAGGACCCCGATTTTGAACCCAGAAAAGCATTTGCACCCGGATTTGTATTTAATAAATGTCCACGTTCATTAGCTGAAGGTATTTTCCAGGGAATTGAACGGGCCACACAAGTGACATCGAATTCGGACGGAATACATATTCAACCTCGATTGCTGGGCTCCATGCCTGAGGACAGCTCCTTGATAGAGAAAGCGTATCTCAGAGCACATAAACCGATATCGGTGGATTACCCGCGCTCGCGATTTGGAATGTCCGTGGCGTCCATAAGACAATTAATGGAAGACGGGACTTCAGTATCAGGATCAGCAAGAACAATGATCAGTCCACTGGAAAGAATTATGAATCTATTTAAATGGGAGAAGGATTATGTCAGCGCCTCATGATTCAACCCTCTGGAACAATCCCAACCAAATTATTCAGGATGAGATTCAGGCATACTTTACACGAACAGCAACGAGAAGGAAATCAATATTAAAGTGGAGTTTAATCGGTATCGCTTCGATTTTATTTCTTGGCTTTCTAACTATCGAAGGACACACGATTGCCAAAACGATTCGGTATCACTATCGACAGTTCAAATTGGGTTTTTATGATACAAGAATCCAAAATCAAGCGGGAGACATTCGGCTGGCTGTTTGTGAAAAACAAAATGTCACGCCATTCAATGAATATCATCTTGATTCCGATCTTAACTATGATCCGGAAATTGTGAAATATGCCGGATTGATTCACCGATTGAATTCTGATTTTTACGGAAAAGTATATAATCTGGATGAGCAGGATGAACGATATTTGTTGAGTTTTATCATTCTAAACAATTATAACCTGAATGACCTTTGTTTGTTGAATGAACCTTTACCGGACGATACAACACAGACCAAACTATCATTCATTCGGAAACAAACCGATGAAACGCAAAAACCTTACTACAATCCGGTTCTTCAGGATCTAGATCGTCTTTCGGCATTGTATGAAGATCATTACCAAACAGCGCTGCATAATCCATTCTCCGAAGAAGCTATTGATAACATTGGCTCTTCTATTGCCGCGAATGAACAAATACCTCTGAATTGGGATGCTATCCTTCCTGCCGTGGTTGAATATGGAGATTCGAATCCTGATTTTTTCCGCGATGTGAATTATTTTAAACGGAAGGTGCTTGAAACTGAACAGGAACTAAACCTTCGACTTGGATTAATCTTTTTAACCATAAGTCAGGACTTCAAAGTCCGGTCAGAACGACAGGTATTCGGCTGGTTGGCGGGCGGATTTAAAGGGCAGGAATTTATCAGTTCCCAAAGTACGCCCAAAGAATATCGATCCTATTTGCATAAGCTGAATCAGAAATATGCCGAATACCGGAAGATTTACAGGTCGCTTGGGACGCTCTACAAAGATTTGAATCTATCGGACTGGCGGATGCAGATCGGGAATCCGTTGAAGATTGGATTGCAGGTCAAGGATGTGGGATTGTTTGGTGCCGAACGAAAAAATGACAAAGGTCAATATTATGAACATCAGGGGATTGACCTGATCGCAGAAGAGGGAACACCGGTTTATCCTGTACAGGACGGATTTGTGGTTACGGTGGAAACGAATGATAAGGGTGGAAATACAGTTAAGATCTGGCACGAATCGAATCTCGTGTCCAGTTATCATCACCTGGCCGATGATAAAACCTGGAAAGCATTAAAAGCGCGATTCAATCGTGAAGGGGCATTTTGGATCGGTGCCAATCAGCAATTGGCGGATGTTGGTACAACCGGGAATATTCCCACTTATTCAAAGCAATTTGGTTATGCACATTTGCATTTGGAGATTAAACAAAATAA
>CAZJWP010000130.1:0-5230 GCA_964549745.1 uncultured bacterium
CCTTCCAATCTGCCAATTTCTGAAACAGATTTAATTTTCCCATTCCTGATTAACCGCTCGTAGAAGATAGCCAAGGCCATCATCCTGGATACGGTTGGTACTTTTCCAGGGAGTTTCTTTTTCTTTGGCAAGCCAAAGGAAAAATCAACCGGCTTTGATATGATCATAATTATCTTCCTATTCATTTTCTAATAGTTTAATTCCAAGGGGGCTATAATGAAAATCCAGACTTTCTGAGTTTCCGTCCCATAGTATCTGTTTAAAGAGTTTATCCATTATTCTGTTCTGTTCATTTATGGTAAGAGTATCCCAAACAGGGAAAAATTTGTTTAAGGTAATCGTTATATCACCGGCGTTTAAATATGTATCGGAAAGAATGTTTTTCTTTTTCTCAAGGTATTGGATTCTATCAGACACTTTCTCTAATTGCTCATTGGTTCTATCCAGCGCTTCTATATCGGTCAGTTTATTATCCAGAGCCATCCGGTCTCTTTCTATCTGGTAAGATGCCAGTTTTACGGTCAGTGTTTTCAGTTCATTTTTGATGTTTTCGATTTCTGAGTGTTTCTGCTTCGAATACGCTTCAATAAATCTGCCTAAAAACTCAGGGTTTGTGGCTAAATCTTTTATATGATTTACAACGAACTCATCCAGTTTTACGGATGGTACCGATTTATTACTGCACTTATTTCGACCGTTTTTAATGGCATTTAAACAGGTATAATAGGTGTATTTTTTTGAGTTTTTGGACGTGTAGGATTTTACCATTCTGGATCCGCAGGAACCGCAAAACAAAACTCCCCGCAGCATGGAATTAATACGTCTGCGATTGGTATTGGTTTGAGCAACTGAATTAGTCTTAAGAAGTATCTGGACATTATTAAAAATATCCTGGGTAATGATAGCTTCATGCTCTCCATCATATACTTTATCATGATGCCGAATTTTCCCGATGTATAGCGGGTTTTTTAAGATGGTATAGAGTACCTGCTTATTAAAAGGTCTCCCGCCGGCGAGACGCCCTCTTTTGGTTTTCCATTGTTTTGTTGTCCAACCCCAGTTGTTGATTATATCAACGATTTCACTTATGGATCTGTTATTTACATAGAAATCATAGATTTTCTGCACCTGATATTTTTCATTCTCATTAATGACCAGTTTCTTTTCAATCACGTCATATCCCAGGACCGGTTGACCGCCCATATATTTCCCTTTTTGACGGCTACGGGAAATCTTATCCCGGATTCGTTCAGAGATCATTTCTCGTTCAAACTGAGCGAAGGTTATCAAAATATTTAAGGTCATTCTGCCGATGGATGATGACGTGTCAAAATATTGGGTAACGCTGACAAAAGAGACATTGTGCTTGTCAAACAGTTCCATAATGTTGGCAAAATCGGCCAGAGACCGGCTTAATCGGTCCACCTTATAGACCACGACCGTATCGATGAGCCCCGCCTTTATATCGGTAATTAAGCGGTTAAATGCGGGACGGTCGGTATTCGCACCGGTAAAACCACCGTCATCATAATGGGTGGGGATTATCTCCCATCCCCGGGATACCTGACTTTGGATGTAACTTTCGCAAGCCTCCCGCTGGGCATCCAGGGTATTGTATTCCTGTTCCAATCCTTCTTCGGTGGATTTTCGGGTATAGACGGCACACCGGACCAATTTATTTATTTGACCGTTGACTGTAGCTTGCATCATTTCAGTCCGAAAAACAGTTTGCCGTTCCAATGACTGCCTGTGATGGCTTTAGCCACAGCTGAAATGGATTTGAATATTTTATTATTCCATAAAAATCCACGGTCCAGGACTACTACTTCATATTCCTCACCATTATAATTCTTCTTCAGAATGGTACCCGGATTCAGGGAGAGTTTCTTATTTACCTTTGGATCCGGTATATCCAGGTGAAAATCTTGAGGAGGATAAATCCGAAGTTTTGAATCCTTCACCAGTTCGTCTACCCGGTCTAAAGCCCTTTGTGACAGCGGAGGCGTATCGGCAGTTTGATACAGCCAGGCTATTTTTCGAATCAGGCTTTTACGATTGCGGGTGTAGTAGCTTTCCCCTGTAAGCCGGGTGTATTCAGCCATCAGCCGACGGGAAGACAGCTCATAGAGTTTTTCGATTTTATCAGCAATATTTTTTCTCATAGTTTCTTCCTTTTAACGTTTGAATTATCTCTAACATTCCTTACGCCAATGTCGCATCCATTCTTCCTCACAATCCAATCAACGTTCTCTTTTTCTTCTCTTTTTATTGAAAGAGAAAGTCCGTTAAGCTGTATTAAGTGGCGGATAAACCCATGGGTTAACAGTCTGATTACTTCATCCATACGATTCTAATCTCCCAGAATATTGCTATCTATAAAGGGCGAAAAAACGGGACAGAATTTTGAACAATATCAAAAATTTGCTTGTGCGAACAACCACCTTACACATAATTTTTCCACTGTTATATGTTAACTAACAGTTGTCTTTGTAATAAAGAAGGAAAAAACGATGGGTAAAGAAACCCTGGGAGAAATGATACGCAGGTTACGAACGGAAAAGGAAATTGGTGTTCGTGAACTCGGCCGCTTAGTGGAGGTAACCGGTGTGCATATCTCGAGTATTGAAAAAGATAAAGCCACACCGTCTTCAGAGCTATTGAAGAAGATCGCCACGGTGTTGGACGTGGATGTGGATCGATTACTTTTAAAAGCGAAAATGGTTGATCCGGAACTCATCAAGGTGATCCAAAAGAATCCCTATGCCATACCGGATTTTTTACGAACGGCGAAAAATCTGAAAAAGGAGCAATGGGAAGAGTTGACTAAGAAAGTGCAGGAAATGCAGAATAAATAAAAGAAGGAGACGCTGAATGACCCTGAGTTTGAATCATGTTCCGTGGCTGCCGGAGCAGAAGGTTGAAAATAGAACAATGGAAATTCTTTATGAATATGGAAGTAGAATTGGAAAAACTATCGTTCCCCCTATCCCAGTGGAAATGATTGCTGAGAAATTATTAGGTTATCATATTGAACTTTGTACCGATGGGTTGTTTGAAAATCCGACTTTATTGGGGGGCATCTATTTTCAGGAACAGGTCATTCGGGTGAATGGAGCCATTGAAGAACAGGACGGCCGGTTCAATTTTACAATCGCCCATGAAATCGGTCATTATATTCTGCATAAAACCTGGCTTGAAGGACAAAAGAATCAACAGACCCTCTTCCCGGAAGTGTCGGTGCCGAATATCTTATGCCGCCAGGACGAACTGAGTAAAAGCCGGGGGGAATTGCAGGCGGATATGTTTGCCGCTTTTCTGATTATGCCGGAATTTCATGTGAAAAAAGCGTTTCTTGCCCGGTATAAAAAGATGATCGATGTTTCAACCTATAACCGTGATTCCTGGGTATCCACCTTTCCCGAAGAACAGGCCCGACAAATTGCACAAAGCGTTATTGATGCCGGTCAGTTCACCAACGTATCCAAGCTTGCCATGGTGAATCGTCTGATTCATTTGGGATTAATTCAAGGTCTTGATTATCAGCGCAATGATTCCTTAAACGTGATGATGGAGGAAATCCTGAATTGAAGATGATTAGAGCCAGGGTGAACATCCACCTGTTACGGTTGGATAGATTTATTAAAGCCAATCCATTTTCGGTCATTACGGTAAAAGTTCAAAATGGGGTACCGGTGGATATCAAAAAGACCGGGGAAATTCTGAGAAAGCAGAATCGATAACTAAAAATTGAACTGGCCGACTGCTTCCGGAGCAGCTCGGAGGTTCATCATTCATTGGAACACAACTGGCCTTCCGTATGATACGGAGCCAAAGGAGGTTGTGATTGCAGGGAAACCTGCGGATCACGACCTTTTTTTATGAGGCAAGATTGATCGTACAAAAAAAACCAGGACTTGATGAGATGCAAAGGATTACCTGTCCTTTACAAGGGTGCAAATGTACTCGTAGACGTGAGGGTAAACTCCTGGGATTTGTGCAGGTCATAAGAGGCAGTCCCCCGGTTTATACCGCCTTTCAATGTCCCAAGAAAAAGAGCAAATGGATCATCATAGAAATCCAATGAATTAATCTGCCAACAGCGAAGCCCGGCGAGGTTCCAGGAGCAGTGATCTGAAATAAGACGCACTCCTTGAGGTGCAAACCACAAGGAGTGTGTCTGTGTTTGAACGTCAGTTCCACGCGCTAAAGAGCGCCATTACCCAAAATGAACATGTCTATCAATCTTTATTAGAATATGTACCAGAATTGAGTGCGTTTCCAACCGCGGATGAGTTTATCCACCGGTTCTTATCTTCCGGAGATGCCGTTTGGAAAAGTAAAATATTAAATGATTTGATCCCGGCCGTAAAGCACCCCGATTTACGGTCGTTCCTGTTTTTACTTATAACCGCCCTGTTCTCAAGGAAACTATCCGCCTTAGCCACGTCCTGTCCCGGTCGGCAGATCTCTTCGGAAGATCTTTACGCTCAGGCCAATTTAATTCTTTTGGAAGAGGTGCATAAAGCGGCCCGGAAACCCCGGCAGGAAAAACGCTATATCAATCTTACGTTGAATCTTAAGCGGGATTTCTACCGTTGGGTCAAGACCAACGATTTTCAGTTTAATGAAATCCCGGAGTCGCAGGAAGCCTTGGATCATCCGATTATCGATACGGATAAAATTATGCGCAGGATTATTACGTCTAAAGTGCTATCGAAACCTGATCTTGAATTCTATCTGGATATTAAAAGAGATGGCCGGAAGGTAGCCCTGATTGCTCGGGACCGGGGTATCAAACCCAATACACTGAGAAAAAAAGTACAAAGAATTGAGAAAAAGATGTCCCGTTTTTCCGCCCTTAAAGAGTGAGATGAAAAACGTAAAGGGAACAATCGTGAAATCAGCATTGAATCAAACGGATTTGGGTGATCCATTGACGCAGATGTATTACGACCTGATACAGGCGGTGGGACGGATTGCTAATATGTATTCCAATGAACTGGATGAAGATAGGATTTGGCAATTGGTGAGAAAAATGGATGTAATCTACCAAAACCATATGCGCCAGATTCTTTCGGAGGTCGAGGATTTAGCTGCATCGGAACAGCGGTCGGATATCCATCCCGGCGCCCAAGCTATCATGGATCGATTAATCCGGGAGAATGAGAAATGAATATCACCGAAATCAATTTCCGTATGGCTTCTGGGGATGAACCTATGCTCATTGCCT
>CAZJWP010000131.1:0-5085 GCA_964549745.1 uncultured bacterium
CACTCCACGACTCCAATTTCCAACCTTCCTCACCTTCTGCTTTAATCCTAAAAATAACTTTAGCTACATTAGCAGTCGTTAAAACAACCATTTCCACAAATAATCACCGATTTCCTATGCTTCCACATCCACTGATTCATTTGATCCGAAACACAGCTCTACTGGAGGATTTGGCCCTTACTTACGGCACACCGCTCTACGTTTATGTCGATGATCAACTCCGGAAGAATCTCCTCGCACTGAACAATGCTTTTGCGGAGCACATGCGTTCTTACCACATTTGCTACGCTATTAAAGCAAACAGCAACCCAAATCTCCTTTCGCGGATGCGATATCATCTGCCGGATCTGGGCGGCGATTGCTCAAGCCCCGGCGAAATAGAAGCAGCAAGACGAGCTGGAATTAAGGGAAACGAATGTATCTACACCGGAAATTACGAAGCGCCGGAGGATTTGAAAGCCGCCTTTGATTCCGGAGCTCATATTAACCTGGATGACATCACTTCTCTCGATCGACTGAAGCCTTTTGGAATCCCGAAGGAGCTTTCATTTCGGTTGAATCCGGGATTCGGACGTGGATCATTTGCACAGATTGTTACGGCCGGTGAAAAAGCCAAATTCGGAGTCCCGGTCAATGATATTGCCAGGGCTTATCAGAATGCCAAAGAACTGGGTGTTAAGGAATTTGGACTTCAATGTATGACCGGCTCCGGGAATCTGGATCCGGATTACTTCGATTCACTTCTGCAGGTTATCCTGGACCAGATTGATAAACTCCATCAGGAATTGGATATCCAATTCAACTTTATTTCCATCGGCGGCGGATTTGGGATACCGTACCAGGACGACCAAACACCGCTGAATATTAATGCACTTTTCCAGAAACTTGGCAAACGCATGGACACCTATTTTAAACGGTCCAAAATGAAACGCCCTGAATTCTGGATCGAACCCGGGAAATCGATTGTGGGAAATACTGGCATACTCATCACTCGCATAACCGGTCTGAAATCGAGCTACCGGAATTTCATCGGAACCGATGCGGGAATGGAGACTCTCATGCGGCCGGCATTATACGATGCCTATCACCGGATTTATAAAGTTGGAGAACCGGACGCTGAAACCGTTGGCAATGTGGACATTACCGGACGGATTTGTGAAAACACGGATAGACTGGCGGTAAACAGACCATTCCCAAAAGTAGCAACCGGTGATTTATTAGCCATCATGGATGTTGGCGCTTATGGCTTTTCCATGGCGCATCAATTCAATACGCGGCCCCGTCCGGCAGAAATATTGTTAGTAGGCGATCAACCACAACTTATTCGCCGAAAAGAAACCATTGATGATATCTTTCAAAACACACGTCTTTAACCTGCTTCTTCTCCTGATTTCGGTTGGCTTGGGACAGCAACACCCGGGCATTCATCAGCGACAGGCCGAGTATTATCGTACTCATTATGTTATACCTGCCGCAAAACCGGATACGACTCCAATCATTCCTCTTCAGCCGAGAATGGTCACGCCCAACAAAACAATCTTTGGGTATCACCCATACTGGGAAGGCACAGCCTGGCAGGATTACAATTTCGATCTGCTCACAACCATTGCCTATTTCAGCGCCGATGTGACAACATCCGGTTTGCTAAGTAACCTCCATGGTTGGCCGAATACGGGATTAATTAATACGGCTCACAGTCATGGTGTCAAAGTCGTGCTTGTGGCCACTTTATTCGGTTCTTCTTCTCTTTCCACCCTGCTATCCTCCGCATCAAACCGAAAACGACTGATCAATAATTTATTGAACGAAGTCCAATCCGCTAATGGCG
The DNA here is from genome assembly GCA_964549745.1 of uncultured bacterium. GTDB lineage: Bacteria > Fidelibacterota > Marinisomatia > Marinisomatales > J089 > J089. Next base: position 1,829 of record CAZJWP010000131.1, read on the forward strand.
ACGGCGTCAACATTGATTTTGAGATTATGCCATCCTCCCAGAAAAACAATATGGTCCAATTTATCACCGCCTTAGTGGATACCTTTCACACCCACATTCCAGGTTCAGAGGTAACGCTTGCCATGCCGGCAGTGGATTGGAGTAATGCCTGGGATTATAATGCCTTGGCTTCCATTTCGGATGGACTGTTTATCATGGGGTACGATTATTATTACGGTGGAAGCTCAACGTCCGGACCCGTTTCTCCCTTAACAGGCGGAGGCTACAATGTGACTACCACAGTGAATGATTACCTTTCCAAAACCGGGAATCAGGCTTCCAAAATCATTTTAGGAATTCCATATTATGGAATACAGTGGCCTACCTCAAGTTCTTCTGCTCATGCAACAACGACTGGAAGTGGATCGGCTGTAATCTACAGCACGGCTGTCACCCGGGCCCAAACGTATGGCCGGCTTTGGGACAATACCAGCCAGACACCCTGGTACGCCTTTAATAACGGGCATTGGAACCAGGGTTGGTACGATGACAGCGAATCATTGGGACTAAAGTACAACCTTGCACTTGACCGAAACCTTCAGGGTGTGGGTATGTGGGCTCTTGGATACGATCAGGGACACCAGGAGCTTTGGAATTTATTGGCGACTACTTTCGGAGATGAAATCCCGCCATCGCCGGTTGTCAATGAAGCTGTTTTACAATCTGATGGCGTAGTTCGTTGTGTGTATTCCGGAGGCGATAATGCGGACTCCTATTCGGTCGTCCGGTACGATGAATCCCGCAACGAATTGGATACGGTTGGGCCGTTTACCGGGAATCCATTTGCCATTGCCGGCCTGCCGATGGACGAACCTTCCTGGATTCGTATTAAATCTGAGAATAACAATGGAACTCGAATGTCCACCGATTACCTGGCGATCATGCCGGCTGCAAATACGGCAGATGTACTGCTCGTACAGGGATTTGATCGAACTTCGGGAACGACGAACCATCATGATTCGGCCATCCGCCACGGAAAAGCACTTGCCGCCTTGGGTTGGACATTTGACTCGGCAACCAATGAAGCTGTGGATTCCGGATTTGTGGATTTGAACGAATATCCAATGGTAGACTGGATTTTGGGGAAAGAGGGTACGGTAAACTCGTCATTTACGCTGACCGAACAAAACCTGATATCAACGTATCTTGAGAGTGGCGGAAAATTGCTGGTGACCGGCTCAGAGATAGGCTATGATTTGGTTGCCCACGGTTCGGCAGATGACCAGACATTTTATACAGACTACCTGAAGGCAGAGTATATATCGGATGCAGCCGGCGGCCCTCAGGAGGTTTATGAGTTTAGCGGCACGGGTATTTTACAAACTCTGGGCACTGTTCATTATGACAATGGATCTCATGGTTCCCACGATGTGAACTATCCGGACGGGATTCTCCCTGTTGGCGGCGCCGAAATTTGTGCCACTTATCCTGGTGTAGATACGGATACCCAGGGTGCGGCCGGTATCTCGTATTCCGGGAAATTCGGATCCTCCGATAAAAAAGGTGCGCTGGTATATCTGGCAGTGGGTTTCGAAACCTTTTATCCTGCAAGCACCCGGGACAGTCTGATGTACCATATTGTCGATTTCCTGAATCCGGAACCGGTGAATGGATCTGATTCGACCGAAATAAACGACCCCTTAGCCATTACCAAGATATTTCCCAACCCACTCTATACATATAAAGCCAATGCAATTATTTTTCAGCTTAAGATGGACAGCACATTAACTCCTTCTTTAAGCGTTTATAATATTTTAGGACAGAAGATAACAGAAACTCAAATTGAACCTACGGACGTGGAACACGTCTGGTCTCCCATTGATGACCGCGGTCGAACTGTGCCGTCAGGTGTGTATTTTGCAGTCCTTCGGGATGGGGATTTCAGCGCCAGGAAAAAATTCACGGTGATCCGTTAATTTGATCAGACCTATAAAGCCCGCCGCTTTTATTTTTGTTTTCGGCCTGCTTTTTGGTCAGGCTCATCCGTCGATCCATCAACTTCAGGCGGAGGAATACGCGAAAAAACCAGTGCCGCCCGGCGATATGCAAAAAGTTCGTCTGGGTCTGGAAGTCCTCCTGGCTGACTCAATACATCTGATCCGGGGAAAATCCATTGCATTGGTAACGAACCAAACAGGAAAGGATCATGACGGTCGTCCAAACTATGAACTTTTAATGGAGCAATCCGATGTTCGCCTGAAAGTGATCTTTTCACCGGAACATGGATTATTTGGTACTGCAGCCGCAGGCGAAAAGGTGGAGAAACAGGAACATCGTAATACACTGCCTCCGGTAATCAGTTTATACGGAAAAGTTCGCAAACCCACACCCGGGATGCTCGAAGGTGTGGATGTTATTCTTTACGATATCCAGGACATTGGCGCCAGATTTTATACCTACATTTCTACCCTCGGACTTGTGATGGAAGCCGCCGGAGAGCAGGGGATTCCGGTGCTTGTACTGGATCGGCCAAACCCACTCACCGGTATTCATGTGGACGGCCCCGTTCTAAAGCAGGGATTTGAATCTTTCGTAGGCGCCTACCCGATCCCTGTTCAATATGGCCTGACTGTTGGCGAATTGGCAACTCTCATGGTTGCGCAACAAATGATTTCTCCGGTTCCGGAATTGAAGGTCGTTCCCATGCAAAACTGGGATCGATCCCGGTGGCTGGATGAAACCGATAGTCCATGGACGGCGCCTTCACCCAATATGCCTGACCTGGAAACAGCCGCTCTATATCCGGGATTGTGCTTATTCGAAGGAACAAACGTGAGTGAAGGCCGGGGAACGGACCACCCGTTCAAATGGATTGGGGCACCCTGGATAAATGGCAAACTTTGGGCACAGAAACTCATGAACAGGGAATTACCCGGACTCACTTTCAGTCCCTTATCATTCACGCCGGTGGACATGCCGGGAAAAGCAATGAATCCAAAATACGAGAGTCAGGTTTGTCAAGGTGTTGAATTATGGGTGACCGACCGCAATTCCTTTCAAGCCGTGAATACAGCGGTAGTGATGCTGGAAACGTTGCGTGAATTGTATCCCACTGAATTTGAGGTCAGAGCGAACTGGATAGATAAACTCTGGGGTAGTGATGAATTGAGCCGGTACCTGACTTCACCGGACTCGGTGATGCGGCCGGAGTGGAAAACTGAAGACCGGAAGTTCCAGCGGGAATGCAAGTCGTTTTGGTTGTATACAAACACATCGCA
>CAZJWP010000132.1:0-5059 GCA_964549745.1 uncultured bacterium
TTGGTATATTCTTTTTCCCGTACAGTTGTGGTTTACCATTAAATCCGGATTATTTCCATTCAATCTAACCAACCACAGTGCTTAGACTTTCACCAGCCGGATTTGGTTTTCCGGCGTAAAACTGTTTGAAAGGAATGCCATGAAACCGGTTGTTCTTATTGTCATGGACGGTGTGGGACATAACGAAAATCCCAAGGGAAATGCCGTCATGGCTGCCCATACCCCGCACCTGGATCACTATCGCAAAACCTATCCCTGGTCCTTACTGGATGCATCCGGGGAAGCGGTGGGATTGCCGCCCGGTTTTCAGGGTTCCAGTGAAGTGGGCCATCTCAGCATGGGCGCCGGGCGGATCGTTGAACAGGAATTGAAACGAATCAACGATCAGCTCACGGACGGAACTTTGTATCGCACCGGCGAATGGAAACGGCTCATAACAGCCTGGAAAGCCAACCAAAGTCAGCTTCACTTTTTCGGATTGCTGCAGGATGAAGGCGTACACGCCCATCAGGATCATCTTTTCAAAATGATGCGGCAGGCCCGGAAGGAAAATCCGAACGGTAAAATCGTGATCCATCCTTTCCTGGACGGCCGGGATACGCCGCCTCACAGCACGCTGGAATTCTGGGCTCAGCTCCGAAAAGAAATGGAAACCGTCGGCGGTTGCGCCATCGGCACCTTTATGGGCCGGTATTATGGAATGGACCGGGCCAAAAACTGGGCGCTTACTGATCGGGCTTACCGCGCTATCGTCCAAACGGAAGGACGAAAATGCGGAGACCCGGAAGCGGCGATCAAGGCGTCTTATGAAAACGACAAAACACCCACCGGTGAACCCATGTTCGACGAATATATTCCACCTCACATTGTGGAGGGTTACACCGGCGTTCACGACGGGGATTGCATTTTGCACACCAATTATCGGCAGGATCGGGCCATACAATTAAGTCTGGCATTTACGGACGAAAACTATCCTGGCCATCGTACTGTCTTGCCTAAGGTGACCTATACCGGACTCACTCGTTACTTCGATGAATTTGAGCATTATCTGCTTTCCACCACCGGCAAAACCGCTGAAATGAAGGAAATCGTGGGACGTGTCATTTCCGAACACAACCTGAAGCAACTTCGGATTGCGGAAACACAGAAGTTCCGGCATGTCACCAGCTTTTTTAACGGCAAATCCACCACACCGTTTCCCGGTGAAGAGCAGGTGGAAATCCCCAGCCGTTTCGATCCCGCCAGTTTTGCCGATCACCCGGAAATGGACGCAAATAACGTAGCCAATGAGCTGGTCAAACGTTTGGAAAACAATCCTTATGCATTTGTGCTGGTCAACTTCGCCAACGGCGACATGGTGGGCCACACCGGGAATTTTGAAGCTGCCAAAAAAGCCATGGAAATCCTGGACGAATGCGTGGGAAAAGTCGTGGATAAAGCGCTGGAATTGGATGGTAAAGTTCTACTCACTGCCGATCACGGCAACTCCGATCAAATGATCGATTACCAGACCGGACTGATCCGCACCAGCCATTCGGTAAATCCGGTGGAATGCGTTTACATCGCCGGAGACTCCCATGATTTCGCCATGCCGAAAAAAGGTATTTTACCGGATATTGGACCCACCGTTCTTTCCATGATGGATCTCACGGTTCCGGGTGAAATGACGGCTCACAATCTGTTAGCGCCAAAATGAGGTTCGCTGCCAATTAAAATGACTGTGAGTGAGGACGCGTCAACTCTTTTCGAGTTAAGCTTTACAAATGTCATGGAGCTTGCCTGTCCACCGAAGTTTTAACGCAGGTGGATCGAAACATGGCGATGTTTATTATTTAATGCACTCGTCGACAGGCTCCGAGTGATATATATGTTTCATTGTGTATTAAAATCATTATGCAAATACTTACCGGAATTGGATTAATTTACACAGGAGTAACGCAATGATCATTTCTACCACACCCGCTTTAGAAGGCAAAACTATTCGCGAATACAAAGGTCTGGTTACAGGAGATGCCATCCTGGGCGCTAACATTTTCCGTGATTTGTTCGCCGGAATCCGCGATATCATCGGCGGACGTGCCGCCGCTTATGAAGAAGAATTACGAAAGGCTAAGGACATCGCACTGCGGGAAATGGAAGATAATGCCCGAAAACTGGGCGCCAATGCTGTTGTAGGTGTGGATATAGACTACGAAACCATCAGCGGAATGGCATCCGGTTCCATGCTTATGGTGATCGCAAGCGGGACGGCAGTTTTAATTGAAGATTAGCTCGGTTTTGTGACAACCAATCCAATTAACCCGGGTCTTATAAATCCACTTTATTTCAATAGGAGGACTTCATGAAACTACATTTTAAACTTATCTTCGGTTTTTTAATGCTGGCATCGCTGGCTTTGGGCAGCGATCGTTCTATTGTCCGATTTGGACGGGATGTTGAAATCAAACGTCATGAGACCGTGAAATCCGCTGTGAGTTTTGGCGGCGATGTACGGGTTGAAGGCCGTGTGAAAGATGCGGTGGTCTCATTTGGCGGCGATATTTACTTAGGCTCCGATGCGGTGGTCAAAGGGGACGTAGTCACCCTGGGCGGCGAAATCTTTCCTGAACCCGGTGCAGAAGTCGAAGGTGATTTTGTGGAATTGGGATCGGGTAATTTTGGTCCTCATCACTGGTTTGGTTATCACCCGCTTAGACCGTTTTCATTTTTCATTGTCCTGTCACTGATCGGTTTGATGGGAATCGGCATCTTGGTTGTTGCCGTCATGCCCGGAACCATGCAGAAGCTGACCAATCGTCTGGAAGATGATATTCTTAAAGCGCTGCTTTACGGTCTCGTACAATTATTACTCATTGTACCTGTCATTATCTTCCTGGCGGTAACCATTATCGGAATCGCCCTGATCCCCGCCGTAATCCTGGCCATTGTCCTCGCTTCGTTTCTGGGTTATTTCGTTTCCGCGACACTGCTTGGGAAACGGGTGGTTCTCGCTTTACGGCACACCGAATCCACTATGGTGGTTGAATTTATTGTCGGTATCCTGCTGCTGTGGTTCGTACAATTTGTTCCCTTCTTTGGCGGATTGGTGAAATTCCTGGCCTTCCTGACGGGCTTTGGTGTCGTTGGGATTTGGTTGGTGGAATATCGCCGTACAAAGTCAGCGTCCAGGACACAGCCGGAACCGGCAAAAATCACTGAGACGCCAGAGGAAAACCCGCCTGCATGAAGAAACAAACCGTCGGTGTAAATAATTTTGTAAGACGGCAAGTCCCGGGCTCCGGAAAAACTACTTTTCACGACATCACTTTTGAAGATATAGCCCGCCACGCCGGGGAACAACTCCATGCGGGACAATCCAAACCCGGTTATCGTGAGGGTGTTTGCCTGATCCCGGTTGCCGCCGATTGGGTCGCTTATTTCGATTGTCCCTACGTCAGGATCACTTCTGAAACCCGCTTCAAAACGGAATGGGTTTCACGACAAGAAGGTGAGGAGCCTTATCTTCGCACCCGCGCCTTAAACGGCGATCCTTTGCCGGCCGGCAAAGTGGAACTCATTCTTTATCGGCACGATGTTTTGGCTGAGAACAATGAGCAATCCACCGATTGCGATTGGGAGTTGATCAGCATTCACGCCTTACCAAAAGGACTGGAATCCATGCCCATGTTTCCGGTGACCATGATGCGCAACCAGTTGGAATTACCCGGCGGAACAAAGGCTTATTATTCATCGGAGGATTGGGCCGAAGCGGTACGCTTCTGGCAGAAATACGCAGCGTTGGAACCGGAGTCTACTTAAGCAGCAGAGCTTTTTGGGTCAGCCCGCGCCCGGCTGATTGCAAACGTATAAAATACAGACCACTGGCATATTGGGATGCGTCCCAGGTAACGTGGTGTACTCCGGCAGAATTCCATCCGCGATAGAGCCGCTCTACTAATTCACCCTTAATGTTATAAACCGTAAGACTCATTTCTGTGTTGCGATCCAGACTGTAAGCAATCCTCGTCACCGGATTGAAGGGGTTCGGTGAAGCCGGTTGGAGAGCAAATTCGGTCGGGACGGTTTTCTCAGGCGTCGTTGATACGATCGGGATCGTCATTTGATCAAAGGAAAAAACACCCCCCGTAACAGTAATAATCGAAAATGGCAGTTTAAGACACGTCAGGCTGAAATTTCCGTCCAGTGAATCGGTGCCGCTGGTGGTTAGATTGACCGAACCGCCGGTTCCTGCGTATGCTTCCTGAGCAATGGTGGATATTTCCGCCATAATCAGGGAATCGATGTTGCTGCTGTCTATTGATGATGTATCGATCGAACCGATCACTCCGCTGACAAAAGCAGAATCAATCTCCGGGACAAAAAGAAACATTTCAACGGGATTCGTAATATCAGGAGGGAAATTCCAGGTCTGAGCATTGAGGGCGCCGGTTGTGTCTTTTAGATAAAGTACAGCCAGACTATAGACCTGATCGCCCACAGCTTGAAAACCGGCCATGAATACCTGAGTCATGGTTGTATCCGCAAGCGTCAAGGCAATAGCTCCGTTGTCAGGAAGCGCCAGAGTATCAATGGTTGTGAGTGTTTCCGCATCAAAAGTCCCACTGACGGCGCCGCTGTAAGTGAAAGCTATCCGTCCGGTATAAACAGCCGGGGTCTGGGCGATCAACACACCCAGTGAAATAAAAAACAGAATCGGAGTTAGTGTACGTTTCATTCTGATTGCGTCCGGTAATTTAACGCTGCAAAGCTAAAGACAACTACTCTTCTTACAAGGGACGCGGGTCACAAATTGCCCGGATCATATTGGTTGTGTGACCTGCATAACAAATGTTTTATATGAAAATGCTGAATGAGAAAATGAAATTTGCCTAAATTCGCCGGCACTTTTGGGGCCCATAGCTTCCGCCTGCGTCCCCATAAATCGGGACTACGGTGGACAGGCAATGCTTAGAGCAGCGTTGCCGACTATGGGTGATTAATTTGCAGGGCCCATAGCTCAATGGTTAGAGCAGCGGACTCATAATCCGTTGGTTCGGGGTTCAAATCCCTGTGGGCCCAC
>CAZJWP010000133.1:0-5023 GCA_964549745.1 uncultured bacterium
TAGGGGTGGTTGATTAGATGCGTATTATGCCGATATTGAAATCGTTTCAACGGATCATGATTGTGGTTTTCTTATTTGGGGAATGTATGCTCCAGGCCCAAACAGCGCTGGATTCTCTGAATACATATTTACATCCCACAGGCGGACGTATCCTTACTGGATCGATTTACCAAAATCAGTATGAGCAAACCTGGAGCGGAAAAGCCTCTGTGTATGTATTCGATACAAGGCATATCGGATTGCTCACCGATCGTGAATACGTGGAAGTAAACCACGATACAATTTGGACCTACCAATTTGAAAACCAGCAGGAATTGATCGACATTTATTCCTGGGAACAATTCAATTTATTTTCACTTTTATCCGGTGATTTCAGTCAGGTACATACAAACGCAGCGGTTCGGAATGAAGGTGCAATCAACATAGCGTTTTCTATTGCGGATATGGGTGTGACCGGTTACCTGGAATTATCCAAACCGTCGTATAAACCGGATCATTTGAGAGTGGAATACGATCCGGACAATTTTGTAGATATTAAGTTGGCTTCGGAACAAACGCCAGCGAATGAGCCGGACCTTCCGGCCGATATTTCATGGGAAGTGATCGATTTACGTGAATAAAAAACTTCAACTGGTCATCGGCATCATAATCAGTGTGCTGGGACTTGCTTATGCCTTTCATAATTTGAATTTTCATGAACTGGGAGAGAATTTTTCGCGAATCCATCCGGGGTTGGTTGTATTGGCATCAAGTCTTCTTATCTTTGGCGCCTGGGTTCGCGGTGTGCGTTGGGGCCAACTGCTTACCGATATTGAAAAACCGGGGCTCCACCATTTGTTTGCCAGTGTCATGATCGGATATTTTGGAAATTCCGTGTTGCCGTTTCGTCTTGGCGAAGTGTTGCGTGCCTATGATATCACGACCAAGGAAAAGGTGACCTTTTCAAAGTCAGTGGGAGCCCTGATCCTGGAACGGCTCCTGGATTTGGTTGGCCTGGTATTGGTTATGGCACTTTTTATGTCCGTTTATCCTCTGGCAATGAATATGAATGAGTGGGCGCTGGTTTTAGTCGTGATTGTTCTTGTTGTGTTTATCATCATTGCCTGGTTCCCTCAGGTATTACAGAAGGTTCGTTCCTTTTTGGAAAAACGAAATTCCAATACATCGATTACCGGAAAATTGGATCATTTTTTCCTGGGGATCGTGGACGGGATTGATTCGCTCCGCGGGAATCGCCATAAGGGCGGCCTGACTTTTCACACGATTTTCCTCTGGGTGATATATTATGCATCCCTGTATGTGGTTGCCCTCGGTGTGGGTATTCATCTGACCTGGATTCAAATTGGTATTTTACTTATCTCAACGACGTTGTCGATCATGATCCCGGCCGCACCCGGTTATGTAGGCACCTATCACGCCGTGGCTGTACTGGTGATGCACAATATGTTTGGTATCAGTCTTTCGGAAGCGCAAGCCGTCGCCATCATTCTTCACGGGATTGGTACATTGCCATACATTGTGATCGGTGCGACATATTTTATGTTCAGTGCTGCGCGAATTAAAGACATCAACGGCGGAATGAACTCCCAGTGAAATATGATATGATCTTCCTGGACCGGGACGGGACGTTGAATCCGGACCCGGGATATATTTCTTCACTGGACGATTTTGAGTTTTATCCATTTACTATTGATGCCCTGAAGCAACTTGATGGACAGTCGTTTATTATTATAACGAATCAATCCGGTGTGGCCCGGGGTATCATTGATGAAGGAAACCTGGAAGAAATCCATCAGTATATCCGAAAGATGTTTTCCGAAAACCACATTAATCTGAAAGCCATTTATTTGTGTACGGACCACCCGGATCGGCCCACCGAAAGGCGGAAACCGGGTCCGGGTATGTTTCGGGAAGCTGCCAGAGATTTTAACTTGAATTTGAGCCGCTGCCTGATGATTGGCGATGCGGAATCTGACATTTTGGCCGGACAAAACCTGAGTATGGATACGATGCTGGTTCTTACGGGAAAAGGGAAGGAAACGTTGCCGGGATTGACGGTTAAGCCTACATTTGTGGCGGAGAATTTGCTGGAAGGAGTCAAACTGCTTGAACGCTGAACGTCCAAAAATTGCTGTATTAATGGGCGGCATTTCGCCGGAACGCCCCGTATCCCTGAATTCAGGGAAAGCTATTGTAAAAGCATTGAAAGCGGTCGGTTATCCGGTCACTGTGATTGATTACAACGGTGATCTTTCACGGTGGATTCCGGATTTTAAAGCATCCGACCTGGTGTTCATGGCTCTGCATGGCGGTGATGGAGAAAGCGGTCAGGTTCAGGCTTTCCTTCAATTGTTGAATGTTCCGTATACCGGAACCGGACCCCTGGGTTCGGCGGTGAGCATGGACAAACACATGAGTAAGTCTTTGTTTGTTCAGAATGGTATTCCCACACCGGATTGGGTATTTCTGACAGAAAATTCGGTGCCGGAATTGCCCTTTGATTTCCCGGTGGTTGTAAAGCCAAACGATCAGGGAAGCACCATCGGCTTAACCGTGGTGAATCTTAAAGAAGAATTGGACGCGGCCGTAAATAAGGCGTTTGAATACGCTGAATCGATTTTAATCGAACGCTTCATTGCCGGGCGGGAGTTGACGGTGACCGTGTTGGACAACCGTGCACTGCCGATCGTAGAGATCAAACCATCGCACGGATTGTACGATTATGAGTGCAAATACACGTCGGGCATGAGCCAGTATGAATGCCCGGCGAGTTTGAGCGAAATGTTGACGGAACAGGTTCAGGATTATGCACTTTCAGTTTTTGAAATATTGCGAGGGCGGCATTATTCCAGGATCGATTTTAGACTGGACAAGGAAAATCAGCCCTGGTGTTTGGAAATGAACACATTACCCGGTATGACAGCAACAAGCCTGGTGCCCAAAGCGGCAGCAGCCGAAGGAACGGACTTTGAAACACTTGTAGATAAAATGGTAAAATTGGCGCTGAAATGAGCGATAAAACCTGGATTGCCGTTTACACCAAACCCCGGCACGAAAAGAAAGTGCAGGAAGAGTTCGAAAATCGCGGATTCGAAAATTACCTGCCGCTGATCCGTCAAAAACGGCGCTGGAGCGATCGTATGAAATGGGTGGAAATGCCCCTCTTTCGTAGCTATATCTTTGTGAAAATTGAACTCAAATATTCGCTCTTTGTCCTGCAAACACGGGGAGTGCACCATATTGTCAAAATAGGCGGGGAAATTGCCAAAGTTCCGGAATCGCAGATACAAGCGGTAAAAATCATGTTGGAAGGCGGAGATTCACCTGAATCGGAGGATTATTTTGTAGTTGGCGATGAAGCTGAAGTGTTAGGCGGACCGCTTCGGGGACTGACCGGCGAAGTGATCCGGACCGAATCGGGCGACCGATTGGTGATTCGGGTCGATGCAATTCAGCACGCCATTTCCGTGCAGATTGACCGGAAGTTTTTGGTGAAGAAGAAAAAGAAAAAAGCCAATGTCACTTAAGTTTTACAATACAGCATCGCGGAAGAAGGAAGATTTTGAACCATTGAAGCCTGGCGAAGTTAAGCTATACACCTGTGGTCCAACTGTTTATGATCAAGCCCATATCGGGAATTTTCGAACCTTTTTATTTGAGGATCTGCTCAAGCGATTTCTCATCTTGAGAGGATTCAAGGTCACCCATGTTATGAACATTACCGACGTGGATGATAAGACAATCAAACGGTCCCGGGAACAGGGCATGTCCATCCAGGAGCTAACCGAAGCCAATACGGATCGTTTTTTCCAGGATTTGAAAACATTGAGGATCGTACCGGCAGATCATTATCCAAAGGCCACCGACTATGTGGATGATATGATCGCCATGGTGGAAACTCTGGTTGCCAATGACGCGGCGTATGTAACCGATGACGGTTCCGTCTATTTTTCCATCTCAAAATATCCGGATTACGGTAAACTGGCGCATTTAAAAATGGAATCCATGCGCATCGGCGAACGTGTATTGTCCGACGATTATGCCAAGGACAATCCTACGGACTTTGTGTTGTGGAAAGCCTGGAAACCGGAGGACGGCCCCGTGAAATGGTCATCGCCCTGGGGCGAAGGCCGGCCCGGTTGGCATATTGAGTGTTCCGTTATGTCTACCAGACTGTTAGGGGATGAATTTGACATTCATTGCGGAGGCGTGGACAATATTTTTCCTCATCACGAAAACGAGATCGCTCAATCGAAATGTGCCGGGAAACCCTTTGCCCGTTATTGGCTCCATTCGGAACATCTGATGGTGGACAGCGGCAAGATGAGTAAGTCGTTGGGAAATTTTTACCGGCTCTCCGATTTGCTAGATAAGGGTTACCGCCCGGAAGTGATCCGGTACATGATGTTGAGCGGGCATTATCGCACCAAACTGAATTTTTCTATATCAAAATATGATGAAGCTGCGGCAGCGGTTCAGCGGATCAATACACTGCAGTCCCGATTCACGGAGCTATCCGGTGACGAAGAATGGCCTACGGTACCTTTCATCACTGAAACCGGTGAAAAAATCCTCTCGGCCATGGATGATGATCTGGATGTTCCGGCGGCATTGTCGGTCATCTTCGACTGGGTACGTGCGGCCAATGTTAAGCTTGATCAACGCGAAGTTGATGCTGATTTCATCCTTAGTGGAATCCGGACTTTGGATTTGATCGACCGGCTGTTCGGTTGCACACCGAAACCCGAAAAGGACCAAATTCCTGCAGAGGTTGAGAGTTTAGTTCAAAGACGACAAGATGCACGGAAAGCGAAAGACTGGGCATTGGCGGATGAAATACGTGACAAATTAGCAGAACTGGGATGGGAGGTGAAGGATACGCCGGAGGGGGCAAAAGTCAGTCAATTGGAGAAACAAGATATAAGATAAATCTCTTCCCGAGAATACCAACATCGGATTTCTATTTTCGGACATTATCTCAAAACCGCTTTGGTAACATTTAATATAACGCAATGCGCTTCCA
>CAZJWP010000134.1:0-5003 GCA_964549745.1 uncultured bacterium
TGGGGGAAATAAAGGTCAATGGAAAGACCAAAAGAAACCGACTGCCATCTTGAGACTCTTAAATCTCAAATGGCGGAGAAGTTTATACCTGTCGAAAAGATTTTCTCCAAGATTCATCGTGGTGACCGAATCTTTGTCCACACCGCTTGTGGTGAGCCGCAATACCTTGTAAAATCGCTTGTCGATTGGGTGGAGAATAATCCCAAATCTATTTTTGATTCAGAAGTGTTTCACGTTTGGTCATTGGGTGTAGCACCGTATACGGATCCCAAGTTCAAACGAAATTTCCGATACAATTCTTTCTTTATAGGAACGACGACCCGTGATGCCGTGAATCGAGGCCTGGCCGATTATACACCGATCTTTCTTTCCAAAGTGCCTGATCTCTTTCGTGATAATCTGGTCCCTATTGACGTGGCTCTCATCCAAACATCCTGTCCGGATCGCTACGGATACATGAGTCTCGGAATCAGTGTGGATATTGTGAAAGCAGCGACTGAAAACGCCCGGGTTGTTATTGCTCAGGTTAATCACAATATGCCCCGTGTACACGGCGATGGATTTTTACATATCCGGGATGTGGATTTTATCGTTCCGTACGATGAACCGATTCTGGAATATGAGGATTTTCCCGACTCTGCTCTTGTACAGGATATTGGCCATTATGTCTCCAGCCTGATTGAAGACGGGGATACAATCCAGGTAGGTTACGGCAGCCTTCCCAATGCTATGTTGAAAAACTTGAAGCATAAAAAGCATCTGGGTGTTCACACCGAATTGCTAGGTGACGGAATTATTGAGTTACTGAAACTCGGTGTTGTTGACAATTCCAGAAAAAGTATTAACCCTGGGAAGACGATTGCCAGTTTTTGCATGGGGTCGAATAAAACATACGAATATCTGCATGACAATCCGGGAATTGAGTTCAAAGCTGTGGATTATACCAATGATCCCCGGATCATTGCCGAAAATGACCACATGACCGCCATTAATTCTGCGCTGGAGATTGATCTCACCGGGCAGGCTACCGCAGAATCTATTGGCGAATTTTTCTACAGCGGTATTGGCGGCCAGACCGATTTCATGCGTGGCGCCGTTCAGGCGCGGCGTGGAAAAACAATACTAATATTGCCATCAACGGCGGAAGACGGAAGTGTCTCCCGGATCGTCCCATTTTTAAAAGAAGGAGCCGGCGTCACACTGAATCGCGGTGATATACAATACGTGGTTACTGAATACGGAATTGCCTATTTGCACGGGAAAAATATCCGGGAACGGGCGATGGAATTGATCGCCATTGCCCACCCCAAATTCCGCCCGGAGCTGATCAAAATGGCGAAAGAAAGACACCTGATCTATTCCGACCAGGCAATTATCGCCGGGAAAGGCGGTGAATACCCGGTGCAACTGGAAACGTTCCGTACTTTAAAATCCGGAATGGAAGTCTTCTTCCGTCCGGTAAAGATCAGCGACGAACCGCTGCTGAAAGAATTTTTCTATTCCCTGTCCGATAACAGTATGTATCGTCGTTTCATGTCCCATCGGATGGATGTCCCCCATGAACGGCTCCAGGATTTCACAGTGATTGATTATTCCACGGAAATGATCATCCTGGCGATCCGGAAAATAAAGAACAGACCCACAATTGTCGGGTTGGGACAATATGCAATCATCGAAACGACACATACGGCAGACGTAGCTTTTGTTATCCGGGACGACCACCAGAATCTGGGGATCGGCCGGGAATTATTGTCGTATCTCACCATCCTTGCCAAACGCCAGGGTTTGCTTGGATTTACAGCAGATGTTCTTATGGAGAACCTGGCCATGCTCCATCTATTTGAAAGTCGCGGCTTCGACATTCAGAAGCACACATCAGAAGGCGTTTATGAAATCAAAATGTTATTCAGGAGTGAAAGTTGACTGAAGCACGTCCTGATATAAAATATCTGTTTGAACCTCGTTCAATTGCTGTGATCGGAGCCAGTTCGGTTCCGACCAAGATCGGATACAAAATCCTGCAAAACATTGTTGAAGTGGGTTACACCGGTAAAATCTACCCGGTGAATCCCAAAGGGGGTGAAATCCTTGGGCACAAAGTCTACCGATCCATAGAGGAAATTGATGGTGACGTGGATGTGGCTGTGTTGGTCATCCCTGCAAAACTGGTTTACGATACCGTTGTGGCTTGCGGGAAAAAACAAGTGAAGCATCTTTCTGTGATTTCTTCCGGATTTTCCGAAGTTGGGAACCTGGAAGAGGAACAAAAAATTGTGGCCTACGCCCGCGAACACGGAATGCGAATTCTGGGTCCCAACATTTTTGGACATTACTCCGCCAAGGTGTCGCTGAATGCCACATTCGGTCCCCGGGACATTCATCCCGGAAATGTAGCAATCATCACCCAAAGCGGCGCCCTGGGTATTGCCATGATTGGGAAAACCGGCGTACAAAATATTGGCCTTTCGGCGATCATTTCCGTCGGCAACAAGACCGATATTGACGAAAATGATTTAATCCAGTATTTGATTGAACAGGATGAGACCAAGATCATTCTCATGTATATTGAAGGTATTCACGATGGTGACCGTTTAGTGCAGACGCTGAAAATGGCAACGCGGATCAAACCTGTCATTGTGATTAAATCCGGACGTTCCAAGCGCGGAGCCATGGCGGCTGCCTCACACACCGGCTCTCTGGCCGGAGCCGATGATATCTTCGATGCCATTATGCGGCAATGTGGTGTTTTTCGCGCCGAAAGCATTCAGGATGCCCTGGATTGGTGCAAATTCCTTTCGCACGCGTCCACACCGAAAGGACACAATTCAGTGATCATTACCAATGGAGGTGGTGTCGGCGTCCTGGCCACCGATGCCTGTGAAAAGTATGACGTCCGTCTTTTCGACGACACGGAACGGTTGCGAGTGACCTTTGAGTCCATCACCCATGGATTTGGGTCGACTAAAAATCCCATCGATCTTACGGGTGAAGCCACCCGGGACGATTATGAAACAGCCCTAAAAGATGCTCTGGATGATCCGGAGATTCATTCTGTGATCAGCCTGTATTGTGAAACGGCGGTGATGGATGTGGATCAGCTCACGGACATGATCCTGACTATGCACGCACAATATAAGGATCAGGGAAAACCGGTCGTGTTTTCCATATTTGGCGGTGATCTCACCGAACAGGCAATCGGCAGGTTGACTAAAGAGAATATTCCGGTTTTCCGTGATGTGTATGAGGCGGTGTCCTGTTTGGGAATTTTGCACGCCCATGGGCGAAATCTGGTCCGCCCGGATGATATTTATGATGAACCGACATTTGATATGCAAAAAATTGATGCTATAATCGATAAGGCTTTGGAAAATGGGCGTCATTTCCTGTTAGCTCATGAGGGACAGGAATTATTAAAGGCTGCCGGGTTGGATGGTCCCGGAGGCGGTGTGGCCCGGTCTATGCCCGAAGCTGTTGATTTGGCGGAAACCATCGGTTACCCGGTGGTGATGAAAGTGGTGTCCCGGGATATTTTGCACAAAAGCGATGTGGGCGGTGTCTTGCTGGACTTGGAGTCGAAGGAAGAAGTGGTGGATGCTTATCAGACTATCATTCATACGTGCAAGACCCAGGTTCCCAACGCCCGGATCGAAGGTGTGGAAGTGGTAACCCAGATTGCGCCGGGAACTGAAGTGATCCTGGGCGCCCGTCGGGATAAATCCTTTGGACCGGTACTCATGTATGGACTGGGCGGCATCTATGTGGAAGTCATGAAGGATGTGGCTTTCCGCGCGCTTCCCATCACTCACAAAGAATTAGGCACCATGATTAAAGATATTAAATCCTATCCGCTTTTACTGGGTGTTCGCGGGGAATCGCGTCGCGATATTGATGGGATTGAAGACGCTCTACTGCGTGTAGGAACTATCCTACGGCATTGCCCGCGCATCACCGATTTTGAAATTAATCCCCTAATGGTTTATTCACAGGGCGAAGGTGTGAAACCTGTGGATGTGCGTGTTCTGATTAAAGCCAGCGAAGGAGACTGAGCTATGAAAAAAATTGTGATTTCTTCCATGCGTAAAAATGCCGGTAAAACCTCCCTGATTGTTGGGATGGCAAAGGCATATACCGATACTTCATTCGGTTACCTGAAACCGTTTGGTGATCGGTTATTGTACCGTAAAAAACGACTTTGGGATTATGATTCGGCAGTTGCGCTTGAAGCGATGCGGGTTCAGGAACCGCCGGAAGACATGAGCTTGGGATTCGACCATTCCAAATTGAGGTTCATGTATGATGAGGCACAAACCGCTGAAAAATTGAACGCCATGACGGAAGACGTAACCCCGGGAAAAGATGTGTTGCTGGTTGAAGGCGGCACCACCATTATCCGCGGCATATCGGTACACCTGGACGCTCTTTCCGTGTGCAAAACTCTGGATGCGGGACTGATTGTGGTTCTCTCCGGACATAAAGACCAGATTGCCGATGATGCGGCTTTTCTGAATGATCATATCAAACGGAAGAAACGTCTGATCGGTGTGGTGTTGAATAAAATTCAGGATCCGGAAGATTTTCAGCTCACGTACGGGGATTTATTCGAATCTCTGAAAATCCGGCTCTTAGGGACCATTCCATTAGTGGAGGATCTTACGTTTCCAACCATGCAGTTTATATCGGATGCTTTGTTCGGAAAAGTTGTTACCGGTGACACCGGTTTAGAGAAACCGATTAAGAAAACAT
Organism: uncultured bacterium; assembly: GCA_964549745.1. Taxonomy (GTDB): domain Bacteria; phylum Fidelibacterota; class Marinisomatia; order Marinisomatales; family J089; genus J089. The sequence continues at coordinate 4,744 of CAZJWP010000134.1, forward strand.
TTGTCGGCGCCATGTCCGCCGATGCCGTGATGCGGCTTCAGCGTTTTAAGGTGAAAGACAAATTGGTGATCACCAGCGGTGACCGCTCCGATATGGTTTTGGCCGCTCTGAATACGGATAGCTCCGGGATCGTCCTGACCAACAATATTCTACCGCCGCCTAATGTGATCGCTCAGGCCAAATCCATGGGTGTTCCGCTCATCCAGGTTCAGTTCGATACCTACCAGACAGCGAAAAAGATCGATAAAATGACACCGCTA
>CAZJWP010000135.1:0-4995 GCA_964549745.1 uncultured bacterium
TGTACATAAACCGTTTTGATATTCACAAACTCCCGGATGCCATTCGCAGCCAGTTCCCGTCCATAACCACTTTCCTTAACGCCGCCGAACGGCAGGCGCGGGTCGGACTTCACAAAAGAGTTTACAAAAGCTGCACCTGCTTCTAATTCCTCAGTCGCTATCCGCTCGCCTTTTTTCACATCTTTCGTAAATACAGCAGAACCCAGACCAAATATGGTATCATTCGCAACCTGAATGGCTTCGGCCTCATCCTTTACCGGAATAATCGCGGCAACGGGTCCAAAGAGTTCTTCATCATAAGCGGGCATTCCTTTAGCCACATCGGTTAAGATCGTCGGCGGATAAAATGCTCCCGGATCATCCGGAACCTCACCGCCCAGTAAAAGGCGTGCACCTTTTTGAATACTTTGGGTCACTTGATTATGCAATTCATCCCGCAGATCATGACGGGCTTGCGGCCCGACTGTGGTCTCGGCTTTCAAAGGATCGCCCATCACGGCCGCTTTCATCCGTTCCAGGAAAAGAGCTTCAAATTCTTCCCGGACTGATTCCACCACTATAAAACGCTTGGCAGCGATACAACTTTGTCCGGCATTGATCAATCGGCTGGTTGCACAAGTGGTCGCCGCCAAAGCAACATCCGCATCTTCCAGAACAATGTAAGGATCGCTTCCGCCTAATTCCAGAACGGTTTTCTTAAGCATCTCACCGGCTTTCGATGCTACCGCTTTCCCGGCCGGTGTACTTCCGGTAAGTGTCACAGCTTTTACCAAAGGATTTTCAATCACGGAGGATACATGACGGCTGCCGATCATAAGTGTTCTAAAGATATTTTCCGGAAAGCCTGCTTTCCGAAACACGCTCTCAATCGCTAATGCGCAACCGGGTACGTTGGAGGCATGTTTTAAGACACCGGCATTCCCAGCCATAAGAGCGGGTGCAGCAAAACGAAACACCTGCCAGAATGGAAAATTCCAGGGCATCACCGCCAAAACAATCCCAATGGGCCGATACGCCACCAGGCTTTTTTGCGCTTCGGTGGCAATCACTTCTGAAGAAAGAAATTCTTCCGCCTTATCCGCATAATAATCACAAACCCAGGCACATTTTTCTACCTCTGCTTTTCCCTCGCGAATCGGTTTACCCATTTCCAATGCCATCAGTTCGGCATATTCACCCGCGTTTTCCCGTAACACATTGGCCGCCCTTTTCATGAGCTTTGAACGCTCACCGAATGACGTCTTTTTCCATGAATTCCATGTATCGTTTACCTGGGTTAGAATGTCCCGAACTTCTGGGTCCGAATAATCGGTGTAATGTTTAACAAGTTCTCCGTTTGTGGGATTGATGGCATCCATATCAACTCCGTTCTTTCCAATAGTTATTCAATTTTTCGATCAGCTCAAAGTTAACCGCAGCATTAACCGGGACTTCCACCACTGCCAAATCCGGCGAATGGATGGCCTCTTCCAGGTTTGCTTTCAGATCGCTCAGATTCTGAGGCTGATATGCTTTGATCCCAAAACTCTCCGTATATGCTTTGAAATCGGGATTGGTAAGCGCCGTTCCGGTGGATTTTCCCTTGGACATCGTTTGTTTCCAACGGATTAGGCCATAATCGTTATCGTTAAAAATGATTGCAGTGAAATTCACGCCCAGTCGTTTCGCAGTTTCCAGCTCCTGGGAATTCATCATAAATCCGCCGTCTCCCATGGCCGCCACAACTTGGCGATTTGGATCCACAAGCGATGCCGCTACCGCACCCGGCAGGCTGATTCCCATGCTGGCCAACCCGTTGCCAATAATAACACCGTTTGGAACATAAGTTGGGAAATTCCGGGCTATCCACATTTTGTGGCTCCCCACATCACTGATTAGTAACCCATAGCTATCCAGTATTCGGCGGATTTCATTTAATGTCCCGGGGATGGTAAAGTCATCACCTTCTTTCAAATCATAAGAAGCAATATCTTCTAAAATTTGTTTTCGGATTGGCCGATACCATTCCCTATCAAATTCCGGACTTTCTTCTTCCAGTCGTTGGTTGATCTCCCACAGCGTCGCTGAAATATCCGCAATGCATTCTACGGCCGGGATATAACTGGTATATACTTCCGACGGAACAAAGTCTATGTCAATGACTCGTTTGCGATTGTTGTGATTCCATTTATGCGGCGCATATTCGGCAATGTCATATCCAACAGTGATAACAAGATCAGCTTGATTGATGGCTTCCATCACATAATCGGTGAACCCAAGTCCAATCGAAAAAAGTGACTGGTCCATCCGGTCCGAAATGGCGCCCTTGCCCATAAATGTAGACACCACCGGAATACCGTGTTTTTTTACCAGTCGGCTCAGTTGCTTGCTGGCTTGTTTCCGGATTGCTCCATTCCCGGCCATGATCAACGGGCGTTTGGCATTCTTCAATAAATCGATGGCTTTCTTTAGCGCTTTGTAATCCGGACTGGGACGGCGAAGAATATGGACCGGAAGCGGTTCGGTGTGGCCGGTGGCTTCTTCCGCTGCCAGATCTTCCGAGAGTTCAATGTGAGTTGCGCCGGGCTTCTCGAATTCCGCTACTTTGAAAGCTTTTCGGACCACTTCCGGTACTACGCTGGTGGAGGCCACTGATATGTTCCACTTGGTGATGGGTTTGAACATGTTAATGATGTTCAAATACTGATGCGATTCCAAATGCATCCGGGAGGTCCCGCCCTGTCCGGTAATCGCCACAACCGGAGCCTTATCCATATTCGCATCGGCGACGCCGGTAAATAAATTAGTCGCGCCGGGACCTAAGGTCGCCAGGCAAACACCGGCATGACCGGTGAGCCTTCCCCAAAGATCAGCCATAAATGCTGCTCCGGATTCATGACGAGTTGGAATAAATGTGATAGTTGATTTTTCTAATGAAAACAGAAGGTCTTCAGTCTCTTCACCCGGGACACCGAATACATATTTCACACCCTCATTTTCAAGACACTGTACAAATAAATCGGTCAGTTTCATTTTTCTCCTTTGGTTGCCGGTTAACTTCCCCTGCCAGGATGGGAATTACTGATTTATGCCAAGCGAAAGGAATGGTTCCGGATTGCGTCGCATTTCGCCGGTGACCTTTTCGAAAGCATCGTAAATATCCTGTAAATCCTCCTCCGAACCCAGCAAGTGATTTTGCTTTAACCAACACGCTTCTTCGGTGGCAAGTCGTTCTGTGACAGGGAAAGACATCCGGGCAAAATTAATACCTTTTAGCCATGGATATTCCTGGATGTCAGCCGCGAACAGTCGTTCGCGATAGAGCGGTGTATACCCGGCGTATGTAAAAACACCTTCCGCCTGCATCGCTTTGAAAAATACCGCTCTGGGAATGTTGTGAAAAGAACTCTTTTGATAACGGAATAAATAAAGGTGATTCGCCGAACGCGTCGTTTGCGGATAGGAAATTGCCGGAATAAGTCCATCCATTCCGGAGAGAAAATCATCCAGTTTTTTTCGGTTTTTGTCTCTTAAGTCCATGTCTTGAGGTAACGTATCGATTTGGGCTGTTAACAGGGCCGCTTCAAAATTATTCATCCGGAAATTCCCGCCCAGGCGATGGTGCTCATACCATTGACCGTTGCGGACCCGCCCGCAATTATGATATGAAAAACAGGCATCGATAAAATCCTGATCATTTGAGACGATACTGCCGCCTTCGCCGGAACTCATATTTTTAGAGGTCTGGAAACTGAAGATACCACCCAATCCAAGCGCACCAACACGTTTGCCGTCCCATTCGGCGCCGTGAGCCTGGGCTGCATCTTCAATCACAGGAATGCCATGTCGGTTCGCAACTTCCAGAATGCGATCCATATCGGCTGGATTGCCCGCCACGTGTACCGGCATGATGATCTTGGTTTTACCGGTGATTGCAGCTTCCAGTTTTTCGGGATCCAGGTTGAAGGTTGCCGGGTCCACATCGACAAAAACCGGAACGGCGTTGGCCATCAATATGGCTGCACCTGTAGCAATAAATGTATATGGAGCCGTAATGACTTCGTCTCCGGCATGAACACCCGCTGCTTTCAATGCCACCCAAAGCGCAGATGTACCCGAACTGGTACTCACACAATATTTGGCCTGCTGGAATTCTGCGAAACGAGTTTCAAATTCGCGTATAGACTGACTGCCGATACCCCAGGAATGTTCTTCCAGTGAAGTAAGGATTCCGGTTTTCATTTGTTCGGTAAGACGCGGCCAGGCGGGAAATGGTTTTGAACGGACGGGCTGTCCGCCGAAAAGTGCTAAAGAGTTCATACGTGTAATTCCATAAATAACTTGAGGTATGAAATTAGAAGATTACAGGGAACAACACCAATTAATAAGCCCGGGTGTCTGCATGAAATTCAGACCTTTCTGACAAAACTAAAACTGGTGTGACAACCCGTTCATACCCATCTGTCAACATTGAAAAGTTTTTAGAACGGCACATGCTTTGTCCCTTTGCCGGTGTCTTTGAAAATTTCAAATCAACCATAAAAAAGGAGTCAACAATGAGCTTAGTAAAATGGACACCCAAACGCAGTTATTTAACCCCGTTTGAAGACTGGGATAACTTTCTAACCGATTTCTTCGGCGATTTCCGGAATGAACCGGCATATGAAACCCGAAACTGGTCCCCGGCTGTGGATATCCACGAAACAGACGACGAATACGTTGTGACAGCCGATCTTCCCGGATTACGGAAAAAAGACATTCATGTAAACGTTAAAGATAACGTTCTCACCATTTCCGGCGAACGCAAAGCAGAGGAAAAGGAAGGAAAACTTCATTATCGCAGAACCGAACGTTTTTATGGTTCCTTCCAACGCTGTTTCCGCTTACCCGATCAGGTTCAGGAGGCCAAAATCGGTGCCAGCTTTAAAGACGGCGTTCTTACCGTGAACCTTCCGAAGGCGGAAGAAGTCCGATCCAAAGAAGTGGACATTAAAATCGCGTAAGCTGAAAGTGATC
>CAZJWP010000136.1:0-4922 GCA_964549745.1 uncultured bacterium
TGATGGAGCTTGCCCGGCGTCCGTGTATGCTTTTGAGCTACGCCGGATAAATAGTAAAACGCAGACGAGTATTGGAGAGTTGGAAGAGTGTATCATCCTTAATCTCTGACTATTCCATATAACTTTTATTAATTCGTTCCCGGCGATAGGCAATTTTGTAAAACCGATCCTTTGGTAAATGCTCTCTAAATTGTTTCTCTGAAATTCCCGCTGAAACCAGCTTCGCTCCGGGTTTGAATCGCAACACACTTCCACTTGGTGTTGTTTCCACATCTTTCTGCAATTGGGTCAGAATACTTGATTGATCCTCCGAATAGTCAGCGAGATCAACATCTACCATGGGACGGGAAGGAAGCGGATTGAATTTCCACTGAATCGGAGGTTCTACATCCGGACGAATTAAGATCGTGTAAAAACCTTTGGTCTCTTCCTTCTCAGAGAAAGAAGTACGTTCCACTGAGCCGGGAAAAAGGATGGGTGTTCCGTACGGTGTTTTCAACTCCTGTTGGCGATGAATGTGTCCGCAAAGCACCAGGTCAAACGCTCGCGGAATGTGTGGGCGTTGCACCACATTCTCACCATCGCGAAAAGTGAACCCAACCGGTCCGACCGACGAACCATCAATACATTGGTGCAATAATAAGAATCGGAAATCCGTCGTCAACGAATTCCATTCGGTTCGATCCAGCAATTCGGGGAAGGTCGTTCGTAAACGTTCCAATCGATAGGGGATTCCTGTGATCAAAAAGGAGATATTATTCCAGGAAAAGCGCCTGGTTTGAGGATGTCCATATAGATGAAAACGCGGATGCTTTTGAATTGGATGGGACGGAAGTCGTGAACCTTCATGATTACCGGGAATGATGAGAAAATCGATACCGGCTTCCAGAACCGGAAGGAGCGGTTCGTAGGCCAGGTTCAGGATCTTTGGTGAAAATCGCGGCCGGGCAAACAGATCACCGGTGTGAATGACAGCGTGAGCTTTCCAGCTTTTTGAAAAAGCCAACACGGTGCGGTAATTCCGGAAGAAATCCTCACCACGCCGCGGTGTTTTGGATTCCCTGACCGGATAATCTTGCCCCAGGTGGGTATCGGACAATACAACCAGACGAATTTCAGAGTTCATTCAGTACAATAACCGCGTGTACAGGACGAAGTTTTCCCGGTCAAAACAAACGAAGGTTACATCGATCGGTGATGCAAGTTCTTTTAGCGTATTACGGACAGAACCGATTGCTGTTTTAGCTGCCAAATCCTTCGGATAACCGTAAATCCCGGTGCTGATATTGGGAAAGGCAACGGACTTAAGATCGTATTTGTCAGCTAGTTGTAGAGAGTTCCGATAGCAGGACGCCAGCAACTCCGGTTCATGGTTATGCCCGCCGTGCCAGACCGGACCGACGGAATGGATCACGAATTTTGCGGGTAGATGATAGCCTTTGGTGATTCGCGCCTCGCCAGTCGGGCAACCGCCAATAGTGCGGCACTCGGCCAGTAATCGGGGACCGGCAGCTCGGTGGATAGCGCCGTCTACGCCCCCACCGCCAAGCAGGGAAGAATTTGCAGCGTTGACGATAGCATCGCCGGTGAATTCGGTGATATCGCCTTGGATAAGATGAAGATGATCCATGGAAAAAGTTACGGAATCATGGATGTTAATAACATTTCGGATTGAAAAATTCTTATTCTTCTTTTAGACGGGAAAGGGGTGTCAGTATTTGATAATATTGTACGGAACTGTAGAAGAACCCACCCCGACGATGACTTTCGGTAAAGGCCATTCCGATCGTAGAACTTCATTGCCTCTTTGAAACATTAATTTACAGGAAAATGTGTCACAGAATACAACTGATAATATTCCATTGAATTTTGTGTGGATGAGACCTATTTTGACCCTGTAATTCAAGGCAACAGGGGAGTGAACTATGACTGACAATTCCACCAAAGAAGAAATCAAAACCTGGCACAAGTATTTTGGGATGGAAACCAATAACCGCGCCTGGTCTTTATCTGAAAAAGCGAATCTCACCGAAGATGAATCCCGGGAGATGGTTTTGACAGCATTTGCTGCAGCCTGGCATTGGTCCAAGATCGGAACCGACGTTCATTTTGCCAATGCGGACATGTTATTGGGTCATGTATTAGCTTTATCCGGGCAAGGCGCCCCGGCGATGGATTATGCCCGGAAGGCCTTTGACTTTTTCGACTCCCGTAAAAGTGACCCGTGGGAGATTGCTTTTTCCCATGCCGTGCTGGCACATGCGGCTTACGTAAATAATGATGCGAAGCTTCATACCAGGCATTATAAGAAAGCCCGGTCATTCGGCGAAATTCTGGAGGATCCGGAGGACAGGGACATTTTTATGGCGACATTTAATCGGATTCCGATTCCCGGGAAGGACGAGGAGGAAGAATCAAAATGAGACGTTCACAGGAAGTTGATGATTTTATTGCATCCCAGGATCACTGGCAGCGGGAATTAAAAGCTCTACGCGAGATCATGGTGAAAACACCATTAGAGGAAACAATCAAATGGGGTGCACCCTGCTATATGTATTATGGGAAAAACGTGATAGGTATGACAGCGTTTAAAACCCATGTGGCACTCTGGTTTTATCAAGGTGTTTTTCTCAGGGATGCTCAGCGAAAACTGGTGAATGCCCAGGAAGGACAAACCAAGGCGTTGCGCCAGTGGCGATTTCGCTCCTATCGTGAAATTGCGGTGGACTCACCATTGATTAAGCTGTATATCCGGGAAGCGATTGACAATGAAAAAGCGGGAAAACGGATGGCTCCGGAACGGAAAAAAGATGATGTTGTACTGCCGGATGAATTAGCGAAAGCGTTTCAGGATGATCAAAAGTTAGAAGAGGCGTTTTATGACCTGACTCCGGGCCAACAACGTGCCTATGCGGAATTCATTTCCGAAGCGAAACGAGATTCTACAAAAACACGTCGGATTGAAAAGATCAGACCGTTGATTCTGGGAGGAAAAGGATTGAATGAGAGGTATAAGAAGTAAAAATTGAGTACTTTTCCGGCGTTGTGAATTAGCGAACGAAGACGGATTGAAAAGTTGAAGCGTGACACGTCCTGAATAGAATTGATGTAATTTGAATTTTAAAACAATATATGCCGCCTCTATAAAGAATATAATGTTCTAAAGAAAAAGTGTAATATGACATAGGTATGTCCAAATATACTGGACATACTGCATATAAATACGTATTTTCGATTCAGATAAAATGCCGATAGGAAATGAGTTGAATTCACATATGCAACAACCTCTGTGGAATGCGATCCAAACACCGGAGTTTGATTATCAAACGTTGATGCACGCACTCCAGAATTACGCAAAGCCACGCGATCGGGTAACAACATTGTTGAAGCAAGGTGTCATTCGCCGGGTTAAGAAGGGATTGTATATATTTGGTGAAGAATATGGTCGCAATCCTTATTCTCGTGAAATCTTGAGTAACCTGATCTACGGGCCGTCCTATATTTCATTGGAATATGCATTACATCATTATGGCTTGATACCGGAGGAAGTGAAGGCAATTACTGCTGTATGTATAGGTTCATTACGAAAGTTTGACACACCCGCAGGCCTGTTTACATACCGCCAATTGCCGTCCAGGGTGTTTTATTATGGTGTTGAACGATTTGAAGTTGGGGAAGGACGTGCATTTTTAATGGCAAATCCGGAGAAAGCGCTGATGGATACAGTCAAGTTGGGTCATGGTGTCACAATCCGGAGCCAGAAAGAAATCAGACAATATCTAATTGACGACTTACGCATTGATTTGGATGAATTGAATACCTTGGATATAAATAAAATTTCCCGATACACAGAATCGTATTCGTCGTCCAAATTGAGAATATTGGCAAGATTTTTAACAAAGGAATTGAAGCGAAAGAATTAGATGCGATGAATCCGGCTATTCAAAGTATGCTCAAGAAATTCAATCCCAAAACCGGGGATGAATTTTCCCGGGCATTGCGGGAAATATTACAATCGATAACTCTGTTGGGACTGTGGCGGGGGAAATTCTTTGAAAGGGCAGCGTTTTATGGCGGAACGGCTTTACGAATTCTCTTTAATCTTGATCGATTTTCAGAAGATATTGACTTTTCTTTAATGGAAACCAATTCCGGATTTAGCCTGACCAAATATGAGGTTGCCATCCGCAACGAGTTAACCGCTTTTGGCTTTGAAGTCGAGTTTGGTCACCATCCCAAAGTGAATTCCAGTGCTATTGATACGATCATCTTGAAATTCAACACCATCGACAGCCTAAAAGAAATTGGTGCTGACAATTTGGTTTTTACCGAATTCCATCGATTACAAAAGATCAAAGTGAAAATTGAAGTTGATACCAATCCCCCGCCAGGGTTTGCCACTGAGATGAATCCGATTTTACTCCCGATACCATTTCAGGCGAGAACATACAGTCTACCTGATATGTTTGCGGGGAAAATGCATGCCGCACTTTTCCGCAATTGGAAAAAGAGAGTGAAAGGCCGGGATTGGTACGACATCGTTTGGTATATCGGACACTATCCCAAGTTGAATTTGTTTCATTTGGAACAACGGATGAGAGCTTCCGGGGATTGGACATCTCAAGAGAAATTAGATCAGAAAACATTTATTGAATTCTATGACGTTAAAATTGACAATCTGAATATGAAGATGGCAATCAGAGATGTAGAACCGTTTCTTACTGATCCTCGGGTGACTGAAGTATGGTCGAAGGATTTTTTTAGGAGGATTGGAGATGAAATAGTATTTATAAGTCAGGATCAGGGATAAAGTGTGGCATTTGCTCTCTCAGATTTTGTGCCGTTTATCCCGATATAGAGAAAACCACGGTCTATGCTCGAGGTTGAATCATTTTTATCATCCGGCGATCGGGATGTCGTCC
>CAZJWP010000137.1:0-4784 GCA_964549745.1 uncultured bacterium
TCTTCCAGCTTGAGATCTTTCCGGAACGGAACCGTCATCCCGGAATAGACGGAAACTCCCTGATGATCCCGGTCCGCATCCCAAAGTTCATTTTCTTTGACACTGATTTCTTCTAAAGTAAGGGATGAATTATCCCAAAATAACACACCCGACTGGGCCCTGTACTCACCTGCACCCAGGTTTTTAATGTCAAAACTGAGCGAGTGACCTCTTATCTCCAGGGTATTGTTCACAAGCACAACTTCACTGAAATAGTCGTTTAAAATGATAACATCCGGTTTTCCAAGTTCCACGACTTTTTTGGTCACATTGTCCCCGTGGGTCACCGTCGCTTCCAATTGATTATCCGTTGTGATATTCCGGGCCATAAACATCCGGCTTACCGGGTCGTAACTGACGGGATAATCTGTTTCACCATCCGTCAATGTCACATCCACCGAATTTCCCGCAACAATCTTTCCGGTTTTGGTTTTGACAAAAAATGATACCAACCCCGACGGAGCGGCTGCTATCGTTTCCGGGACAGGTTCCGGTGAGCGATGTGTGTTAACTACATAAGCAATAGATGCCAGTAAACCCAAGCCCGCAACTATGATCAGGACTAAAGCCCAAAACATCACCATGCCGCGATTTGAGTTGTTTGTGTGTGATTGTAGGTGCGTATGTTTCATTTTGTTCAGGAAAATATTTGTGAAATTAATCCGCAATCCGCAAACAATCCATTCCAATCGCGGCCGTTCTCTGTTTGGACCTTGGAACAACATGCCCCTAATTTCAGTTCATCAAACACATGATCGATCATCGTCCATATACAACCGCCGACGAATTGCTTTGGGAACAATTTGTTGCCGAATCCAATAACGGTACCTTGTTTCATACCCGGAAATTCCTGGGTTATCACCCACCGGAGCGATTTAAGGATTACAGTCTGATCTTCGAAAAAAAGGGAAAGCCTTTGGCTCTATTCCCGGCCGCAGAACGGGTTGCGAACGGTCAGCGGATTTTGTGGTCCCATCCCGGGGCTTCATACGGATCACTGGTGGTCCCGGAAAATCTTTCGTTTCACGATGCCATGGCTTTAGCGGAGTCTCTGGCAAAATACGGCAAGCAGCACGGTTTTGACGGGATTCGTCTCACCTTACCGCCGGTGATTTACAATCGAAGGCTGAGTCATTATGTAGACTTTGCATTAATCCACCATGGATTTACCTACGTGAACCGGGAAGTGTCGTCCATTCTTTTTCTGGAATCCACCGTGGAGGAGAATCTGGCAAAATTCAAAGCATCGCACCGTCGTGCGGTTCGCAAGGCGGAAAAATCCGGGGTCGTTATTCGTAAATCGGAGGACTATGCCGCCTTTTATGCGATTCTGAAAAAGAATCTGCGCATCCGCCACAATGTGGAGCCGACACACACTTTGGATGAACTGCTGAAACTCCGCAACCTGTTTCCGGAGAAGATCCGTCTCTTTGGCGCTTTTCTGGATGATCGCATGATCGCCGGTGTTGTGAATTTCATTTGTAATCAGGATGTGGTGCTGGCTTTTTACATTTCCCATGATGAGGATTACGCCGATGCCCGGCCCGTGAACCTCCTGTTCTACCGTATTTTTGAACAGGCGATCCACGAGGGATTCCGCGTATTCGATTTTGGAATTTTCACCGTCCACGAAGAACCGAATATGGGACTGGCCCGTTTCAAGGAAAATTTCGGCGCCAGCGGCATGTTTCGGGATACCCTTCAACTGACTTTCTGATTCGTGCGCGGTAAAATCTCCAACCTCTCCCGCCAGTCTTTGATCTACGGAGTCGGGCACATTCTTTCGCGGCTGATCACTTTCCTGCTTCTGCCGCTTTACACCAACGTATTCACACCCGAAGAATATGGGCTGGTCTCCCTGGCTTACACTTTCCTTGGCTTCATGAACGTAGTCCTCCACTACGGTCTGGATGCTTCTTTAATGAAACGCTACGTCCCGGCTGCCGAAGACGAACGCAAGGCCGTGCTTACGACTTCGTGGTTATCGTTTCTGGTTTCTTCAATTCTTTTCCTGCTGATCGTCATTGTCTTTAAGCTCCCGCTGAGTCGCCTTATTCTAGGAGGCGCTTTCCCGCGATTTATGGTCTACCTGGGAATTATTCTTGGTTTTGATGTGCTCTGGTCGATTCCCACCCTGATTCTCCGTTCCGAGCAAAAACCGACCGCCTACTTGTTTTTTAGTCTGTTTAATGTCGTCGCCAGTCTGAGTTTGAATCTCCTGCTGGTATTGCATTTCCGTATGGGTGTGGAAGGTGTCTTTTTGAGCAATGTCATTACGTCCGGAACGCTGGTACTCATCACCTCACCGATCATCCTCAAACGCATGGCGTGGAAGGCCCGCTCCGGATCGCTTTGGAAGGAGTTAATGCGTTTTGGACTGCCTTTCCTTCCCTCCGGAATCTTTGCCATGATCATGGAACTGGCGGATCGTTACCTACTCCTCTATTTCACCGATACAGCCACAGTCGGTTTGTACAGCGCCGGGTATAAACTTGGAATGTTAATGCTGCTGGCGGTGATGGGATTCAACATGGGCTGGCAACCCTTTTTTCTGAAGGAAGGCGATGGTGAGGAGCAACGTAAACTTTATGTCCGGATTACCACTTACGTTCTCACGGTTCTGGCTTTCCTGTGGGTGCTCATGCTTATCTGGGTCCCGGATCTGATTCGCTTCCACTTGGGATCCATCACGATTTACGGAGACCAATACTGGTCCTCCGAAGTGATCGTTCCCTGGATTGCCCTGGGCTACATGTTCCACGGAATGTACCTGCTACAACTTCCGGGCATTTTCCTGAAAAACCGCTCCGGCTATGCGGCGTGGATCCGGGGACTGGGCGCATTCCTGAACATCGGACTCAATATTCTCTTCATTCCGCCCTGGGGAATCATCGGCGCTGCAGTAGCCACCTGCCTTTCCTTCGCCGGGATGGCGATTGGACAATTCATCGTCAATCGACGGCTCTTTCCGCTGAAATACGAATGGATGCGCCTCTTGCGTATTGCCGGGCTTATGGTTATCACCTGGGGTGCGCTGACCGAATGGGGCGGACATTGGCCGGGGCAAGTGGCGCTGACCTTATTATTCCCGGCTGGATTGTTGCTCTCCGGCTTCTTCAAAGCCGATGAACGGGCGGCGATCCGCCAACTGTTTTCCCGTTCTAAGACTTCCTGAAAAGCGTCAGTTTTAACTGCTGGCGCGATGTAAAGAACTGCCGGTACACCAGCGCCAGAACAACGATATTCGTCAACGTCGATCCCGTCACCCACATATACATAATCATGATTTGGTAGCGCACAGCGATAAGCGGATCGATGCCGGACAAAATTTGCCCGGTCATGATGCCCGGAAGCTGGACCAGGCCGACCATCATCATGGAATTGATATTGGGCAAAAGCGACGCTTTTACCGATTCCCTAAGCGCATCCTGTACCGCGGCCCGCGGCGGTGCGCCTAACGAAAGCAACATCTCGATTTCCATTTCACGGTGTTCCATTTCACCGACAAATCGATTAACCGTGAGTGTGGATGAATTTAATGCCTGACCGATGATCATTCCGGCAATGGGGATCATGGCGTAAGGATAATACCAGGGTTTAACATGTAGTATAATTTCAAGAACAGTTCCCAGAACCAGAATGGCTGTCAGGAAAAACGTCCCGGTTACAATCCAAAAATAGTGGGGAATCTGCAGACTGTCTTTCTGTCTGCGATACCCTTCATACCCGGCTACCACGATCATCAGCGCTACCAGTCCCACCATAAATGTCCAGTGTCGTTGTCCGAAGAAATAGGTCAGGATATAACCCATGATCGTGAGTTGAACAAAGGTTCGGAGTGTCCCGATCAGAAGGTCTTTCTCCATTCCTATCTTCCACCAGCGAAGTAATCCTATGCTGAATAACACCAGAATCAACGACATAAATACGTCGGTCCAACTCAAAGCATAAAACGATGCACTCATGCCTGGCTCTCCTCAAGGAATTCGCAGATTGTAGGATTGTCAGATGTATTCAGTAAGGAGACCGGACCGGTCTCGATGACCCTTCCACCATTCAGGAATACGACATGATCCGCGATATTTCGAACCAGGTCCGGATGATGGGAAACGCGAATAATGGTCAGATTCAATTCCTTTTGGAGACGGGTGATCAGTTTCAGGATTTTCCGTGCCAATGGCGGATCCAAATTGGCTGTCGGTTCATCCAGAAGTAGCACGTCCGGTTCGTTTAGGAGAACCCGCGCAAGAGCAATGCGTTGCTTTTCCCCGCCGGAGAGCGAACGAACGGAGAGTTCCAATACTTTTGGCTCCAACCCAACCTGTTCCAAAAAATGCGATAACCGTTCGTCCGAAAAATCTTGTTCACCGCGGATCCATCTTTTTGGCAGGGTGAGATTTTCTCTTACCGTTCCGTTGATCATCACCGCTTCCTGAAAGAGCATTCCCGCTTTCCGGCGTAAAACCGAAAAGTCCATGGAGTCCAATAATTCGCCGTTATACCGAAGAATGCCTTCAGTGGGTGAGATCAGTCCGTTGAATAAACGTAATAACGTGGACTTCCCGGCTCCGGACGGACCCATAAGCGCCCAATGTTCACCGGAAGGGATCTGAAAAGAGATATCGGTTAATATTTGCGTATCACCGACATGGTAACTAACGTTATCGAGTGTAAATACGGGTGTGCTTTCCATGATGAAAATTACATGAATACCGGGATACAAAACTCCCAATCAGGTATTTTTT
>CAZJWP010000138.1:0-4707 GCA_964549745.1 uncultured bacterium
GAAGCAATCTACGTAAGTGTGCTGAGAGCATATATCGCAAAATAATTACGCATTAAATAATTACGTTTCTCTTTTAAATTCCGCTCAATGACTGCCTCTTCCGACACCGCTTCATCGCCGAAAACCATTGTTTCTATCAATCCCGCCACCGGGAAACCGCTTGGTGAAGTTCCGGTTACCTCTATTGACGATCTAAACCAAATTGCCGCGACGGCAAAGGAAGCCCAGTATTCCTGGGCCGCCACGCCGCTCAAACAAAGAGCGCGGATTCTCACCACCATCCGCAAAGCCATCGTGGCCCATCAGGACGAATTGAGCGCGCTCATCGCCGATGAAACCGGAAAAACCAAGTGGGAAGGATTTATCGAAATCCTGACCGTGGCCGAGCATTTGCGGTTTGTGGCCGGCCACGGCCCGTCCGCCCTTCGTTCGCATAGACGCTCAAGCGGAATCCTGCTGAATAAACGGAGCCGGGTCAATTACCTGCCCCACGGTGTGGCGGGAATTATTTCGCCGTGGAATTATCCGCTGATCTTAACCATGGCGCCCATTGTGGAGGCTTTGATGGCCGGGAACAGTGTGGTCGTCAAGCCGTCGGAGATGACACCACTTACAGGAAAATTCCTTGCTGAGATCATTGGTGAAAGCAGCTTGCCGGACGGTCTGGTGAATATGATTTTTGGGTTCGGAGAATTGGGTGCCGCGCTGGTTGATCATCCACAGGTGAATGCAATCTGCTTCACCGGAAGTGTGTCTGTGGGGCGCAAGATCGGCGCCCGCTGCGGCGAACTCCTAAAACCGGTGATCCTGGAGCTGGGCGGTAAAGATCCCATGCTGGTCATGGAAGACGCCAACCTGAAACGTGCCGCCAAAGCTGCCGTTTGGGGCGGATTCACCAATGCCGGTCAGACCTGCATTTCCGTGGAACGAGTTTACGTCCACGAAAAGGTCGCCGATGAATTTGTGGGACATTTAAAAAAGCTGACCGAAAGTCTGCGAACCGGGGCCGATAAAGAAAACTTCGATATGGGCGCCATCATCAACGACCGGCAAAAAGGACTGATCCAAAATCAGATCGATGAAGCCAATCGTAAATCGGGTGTTGAACTGGCGTCCGGACAAGCCATCGCGGAGGACGATCGTGCCGGTTGTTTCCTGGTTCCCCGCGTGGTTGAATTTCCTTATACTGAATCCGGAGACACCTCCGATCTGATGTCAAAAGAGACCTTCGGCCCCGTCCTTACAGTAATGCGAGTTCCCGACGAACAGAGTGCCATTCGCCTGGCCAACGGAATCGGCTACGGACTCAGCGCTTCCGTTTTTACGCGGAATAAAAAAAGAGGGCGCCGAATCGCTTCGCAATTGCGATCGGGATCGGTGGCCATCAATGATGCGCTGTCCAATTATTTATGCGCCGACCTGCCCTTTGGCGGTATCGGCCTTAGCGGGATTGGACGGGTTCACGGCAAGGAAGGCCTTTGGGCTTTTTCCCAGGTTCAGGGTGTGATGGAAGATCGGTTCGGACTTCCGCGCGAACCGTGGTGGTATCCGGTTCCCGGTTGGATTCAGCGCCTGTTCCGCTGGTTTACCCGGCGCTGGTACGGATAACAGAACGACCCTACATCAATGCCGACGACTAAATCCAGACCGGTATTTTACGATACCAATCTTCAATTGCTATTCATTGTTACCCTCATTGCCGTCATGGGTGTGGCCAGCGTCGCCCCGGTTTTACCGGTGGTGATCGATCATTTCGGGATTTCCAAACAACAGGTCAGTTGGCTCATTACCGTTTTCACTCTGCCGGGTGTGATTCTTACTCCGACTTTGGGCATCATGGCCGATCGTTGGGGACGCAAACGCATTCTGGTTCCCTCCCTCTTTTTGTTCGCCATCGCCGGAACCGCCTGCGCGTTCACCCATACTTTTCACCAATTACTCATTTTACGGTTTGTCCAGGGTATCGGCGCCGCGTCACTTGGTTCTCTGAATGTGACCATTATCGGGGATCTGTATTCCGGACACAATCGGGCCGCAGCTCTTGGTTATAACGGCAGTATTCTGAGCATCGGTACGGCCGGTTACCCGATTTTGGGCGGCGCCCTGGCAATCATGGGGTGGAATTATCCTTTCGCCTTGCCGATCCTGGCCGTTCCGGTAGGATTGATCATTCTATTCACCTTGAACAATCCGGAACCCAGAAGTGAAGATAATTTTTTCCGTTATTTGAAAGATACGGCGAAGAGCCTGAAGAATCGCAACGTAATTGGTATCTTCATTACCAGTATTTTGATTTTTGTTGTGCTCTACGGAGCCAATCTGACTTACTTCCCCCTGCTTTTGGGTAAAACCTATGGTGCTTCGTCACTTGTTACCGGGGTGATCATTTCCTTTAGCTCAATTACCACGGCCATTGCTTCGGCCCAGGTCGGTCGTTTGTCCAGACATTTCACGGAGAAGAATTTGCTTTTAGCCGCTTTCCTTCTCTACTTCATCTCCATGTTTATTGTGCCGTTTATTCATGTGTTGTGGGCCTTTGTCTTTCCAACCATGCTCTTTGGCACCGCCATGGGAATCGGTTTACCGAACATCCAAAAAATCCTCACCGATCTTGCGCCGATTGAACAACGGGCGGCATTTATGTCGCTGAACGGGATGGTCCTTCGCATGGGACAGACCCTGGGACCGCCGGTGATGACGGTGGTTTTTACACTGGCCGGAATGGGCGGTGTCTTCTTCTTTTCATCCTTCATTTCCCTGATGATGATCGTCGTCCTGTACGGACTCTATCGATGATCGTAAAAAATGGCTGAAGCACCCAATATTTAACGTAAATTTTCCCCTTCTTTTCCCAACCGCTGCGTTGGGTGTTTCGATCAATCATAAGTTATGTTGGACATCATGAAAAAACGCGTTCTTTTCTTTTCGTTGTTGATGGTTTGGGCGTGTACCAAGCCGCCGGTCAAACCGATTGCACCTGTCACTCCCGCTGTTGACACCAATCCGGAAATCACATCAACGGAATTTTTAAATCACATTAAATACCTGTCATCCGATGATTTAAAGGGCCGTCGTTCCGGTTCACCCGAAGACAAGGTCTCCCGCGATTACATTGCTGCTCAATTCAAGGCGGCCGGGATTCAACCGCTGAATCCAAACGGCAGTTACTTCCAGAAATACCAGTTTGTTCAATCGCTGGAACTTGGAAAGGACAATCAACTCGCTATCGGCGATAAGTCTTACACGGTCGATACCGATTTCACACCTCTTGGCTTTTCTTCAAGCGGTGATCTCACGGCTGATGCTGTGTATGTCGGGTACGGTTTTGACATCGGTGATTCATTAAACTGGCACGATTATGACGGTGTGGAAACCGATGGAAAATGGGTCGTGATTCTCCGCGGCGGACCGGATGAAGAAGAGGCTCACTCTGCGTTTGATATGCATCTCGCACTTCGGAAAAAGACCTTGGTCGCCCGGGATCATGGAGCTGCCGGTGTAATCTTTGTTTCCCAGCCTGACGACGATGAATTGATCAAACTGCGGTATGACCAAAGCTTTTCCGGCGCCGGGTTACCGGTGATCCATGTGTCAAAGGCCACAGCCGCGACCTTGCTGGCTCCGCTTGGAAAATCTGTGTCCGGGCTTATGGATGAACTGAATTCAACCCGCTCACCCCACTCCGCTGACTTGGGCGTCTCTGTTCATGCAAATGTAAATTTGGTCCAACACAAGGCCGATGCTGCCAACGTGGTGGGTATCGTTCCCGGAAACGATCCGGCACTGAAAAATCAGTATGTGATCATCGGCGCGCATTTCGATCACCTGGGTTTTGGCGGACCGGGCAGTGGTTCCCTTGCGCCGGACACTGTCGCCATTCACAATGGCGCGGATGACAACGCTTCCGGAACCTCCGGCGTCATCGAGGCCGGTGAATATCTTGCCGCTCATCGCGACGAACTTAAACGCAGTATCGTCCTGATGTGTTTTGACGGTGAAGAACTGGGGCTTTTGGGTTCCAAGCATTTTTCAGAACACCCGTTGGTTGATCTTAAGCAAGTTGACCTGATGATCAATATGGACATGGTTGGGCGTTGCTCCGACAATAAACTGACCATCGGAGGCGTGGGCACCTCCCCCGATTTTGAAGTGTATATGGGCGAATTCAACCGGGCATACAATTTTAACATTGGGTACAGCAAAGAAGGTTTCGGTCCCAGTGACCATGCCAGTTTTTATACCAAAGATATTCCGGTACTGTTCTTCTTTACCGGCACACACGAAGATTACCACAAACCAAGTGACGACTGGCAAAAAATCGATGCCGAAGATGGAAGCAAGATTGTGTCCTTCGTAGCGGACGTGGCTGAGTATTATTCGCAGGATGCGGACAAGCTGCCGTTTGAAGAAGCCGGTCCCAAGGAAGAAACGTCTGAAAGACGCCGGTTCAAGGTCACGTTTGGGATCATCCCCAGTTATGTCAGCCAAACCACAGGATTGGAACTGGACGGCGTTCGCAAGGACGGGCCCGCCGATCACGCCGGGATGAAAAAAGGCGATGTGATTATTGCGATCGACGGAAAAGACGTGAAAGACATCTACGATTACATGTACCGCCTGGGCGAATTGAAAAAGGGACAATCGGTACCGGTGACAGTTCGCCGCGGCGAGGAAGAATTAAATCTGACCGTGCAATTATAGGTGAGG
>CAZJWP010000139.1:0-4691 GCA_964549745.1 uncultured bacterium
ACGGGCCTGTCCGGCGAAGTGCAACGAAGACGGGCCTGTCCGGCGAAGTGCAACGAAGACGGATTTGTCCGGCTTCCGTCTATGCTTTTGAGCTATTCCTGATAAATAACGAACAAAGTGAGTGTAGACGGGAAGAAGGTAACGCGTGATGCGTGATGCGTGACGAGTGACTTGAAGAGGTTAAAGGTTTAAAGTGAAAAGTTTAAGAGGGAAACAGAAGACGGGCCTGTCCGGCTTCCGTCTACGCTTTTGAGCTAAGCCGGATAAATAGTGAAACGTAGACGGATAGTGGCCTGACCAACAAAACTTTAGCCTAGTTGTGAGTATTGAAAAAATGAAAACCCTTTCTGTAATTAGCATCCTTAAATCTCCGGTTTCAGGAATATCGATGCTATTCATTTCAAAGGAATAACAATTTTTTTCCAAATTATCCTTTTAAATCGGATAACTATGTCTTTAATTTTCGACCTTGTAGTCGAATTATATAACTATAGTTCGATATAATAAACCAACAGTCGAAGTACAAAGGTAGAGACGTGATTAGGTCGAATGACAGAGGAAGAAGAAAGTCGGGGTTAAGACGACGGATAAAACCGGGGGGATTCCCTGGGCGTGGAACGAAAGTAGAATCATGAAGACTATACTTTTTATCATCGGAATGTCCGCTCTTATCCACGCAGAACCCGGCACTAAATCCAACCTTGTGGGCACCGTTCAGGATTCTGCAACGCTACAACCGCTTCCCATGGTCAATGTTCAGATTCGCGAGACCCACATGGGTCAGGCAACGGATAAGAATGGGGAATTTGAGTTCAACGCTCTTCCCGGGGGTGATTATACCCTTGAGGTAAGCCGTATTGGTTATGATTCACAAAAAGTGAGGGCCCATCTTCCGCTTCGTCATGCACTTACCATTCGATTGGTGGAGTCCTTTTTCCAAATGAACCAGGTGGTTGTCACCAGTACACGTACAGAGAAGCTCCACCGCGATGTCCCGGTGGCAACTGAAGTGATTTCCAAGAAAGATATCGAAGATTCCGGCGCGCAGGATGTGGGAGAACTTCTGATGCAACAGTCGGGAGTTAGTGTTTCCAGCACCGTCACCGGTGAGAGCGTGATTCAGGTTATGGGCATGGATTCGCGCTATGTCCTGATCCTTGTGGATGGCCAGCCCATCACCGGTAAGTTCAATAACCAGGTTTCCCTGGATCAAATCCCCACCGGTATTCTGAAACAGGTCGAGATCATTAAAGGACCGAATTCAGCCCTCTATGGAAGCGAAGCCATGGGCGGTGTCATCAATATCGTCACCGACGATGCCGGTTCTAAAGGGAATTATTCTGTTTTTACACGTTACAGCGGAGGTGATGGCGTTTTTCAACCGCTGGATCGAAATATCGGCGAGCGAAGCCTCCGAATGAATCTTGGTCGAAAATGGAAACGTTTTTCCTACCAGGCGGACACTGATTACCACACAGCGCATCCAAATGACACCAATGAATATATCCTGATCAATAACCTGAACAAGTTAGCCGGACACCTCCGACTTAAATGGCAACCGATTGAATCGCAGCAGTTTTCCCTTGATCTCACGAATTATACTGATCGAGAATCCAGCAATACTCAGACAGTCAATGCTGTCACCAAAGTCAGGCGTTTCAACCCCATCCTCAATCATCGTTGGAAAATAAATAGCGGTTGGTCCCTCGATCATTCACTCCGCTATACTACCTACTCACGGACCTATGAACAAACCCGTCCATGGGGTACGCCCGTTTCCTTTGACTCCACCGGAGAGAGTGAATCCGAATATGAATTAAATCTGATTCACCAGAAAAACAAATCCACCATCAACCTGGGGACTGAAATCAACAACGCCCGATACACCAGTAATCGGATTGTATCCGGTGAGAAAAGTCTTCTTTCCCGTAGCATCTTTGCACAACTTGATTTCTGGCCATTTAAATCACTCAACGCTGTTCTTGGTGCGCGGACCGATTACAATACAGAAGCCGGATTTGTCACCAGTCCGCGACTGGCATTGATGTATAAACCCGGACATCGATGGACGTTTCGTGGAACGATTGGCAAAGGTTTCCGCATGCCTTCGTTTATGGATCGGTATCTGAATTGGACACATGAAGCATTCGGATACCGGATAATCGGAAATCCCGATTTAAAACCGGAGACATCGCAGGGTTACACGCTAGGAATCGAATATTACCATCCATTGGTTTACCAGGTCAGTCTGATGTTTTACCGTACGCGGTTCAATCAAATGATCAATGACTACATTGTGGAACCAAACGTGTTTAGTTATCAGAATATCGACCGGGTACAATTCACAGGTTTGGAAATCCAGGGTCGGTGGACCGTTTCTCATCGCTGGCTGGCCAGCTGGGGATTGAATTATATCGATAACAGGGACATGTCCACCGGGAACCTGGTTCCCAACACACAACCCTATTCAGCCAATGTTCGCCTCAGCTATCAATGGGCAGGAAATCGATTCAAGACATCGCTCAGCTCCAAATGGACCGGCGCTTATTATCCATACGAGTTTCTGCCGGAACAGGGTGATTTTCAGCGAAGCACTACGCGCCGTAATCCCTTCGCTATTACCGATTTCACATTCACAGCAAAACTTTCTTCTAATGTAAACCTGGACTGCGGTGTCAATAATTGTTCGGATTACACGGACGCCGTTTTCGGCCCATTTATCGGCCGAACTTACTTCATCGAATTCAACATCAACTTCAACGGAGATTAATCATGACTAAAAAACGCGTATTTGTGGGAGCGGCAACCATCCTGCTTTTCGCATTGATCGGGTGCTCATCATCAACAAACTTAAATCAAACTACGAACGGAATGACTGTCAATACGGAAGATATAAGTCAGTCCGGTTATTACTTCAATCTGGAATCCGGGAATTTTGAGAATACCTGGGATTTAAAGTTTGAACTCTCCGGAATGAATTACCTTGTATCGCTGAATAATGCCGCCGGTGTCTGCGGCAAAGTTGCCGATACAAGTAGTTTTTCGGCAGCCACCCTTCCTTCCACTGCATTTCGGTCAGATACAACGACCGATCAAAATTACCTGATCGGTGGCGATTGGATGGATTTGAACACGTATAATCCAACAGATCATAGCATACAGGGAAACGGCCAGGTTTATTTTATAAGAACATCAAACTATGAAATCATAAAACTGCGAATCCTGAGTGGCAGCCCATCAACATTTGTTATTGAATATGCCATAGACAATGATGGCTTCTCAACTCCTGACACTGCGGAAATTCCGTATACCAGTGATAGTCCGGCTTATTTCGACTTTACATCCGGAAGCACTATGACACCATCAGATTGGGATCTGGGAATATTAACGCAACCGGTATATGCAGAAGGTTTTGGAACCGTTTATATGCCCACAATTCAATTAAACAGTTTAAGGAATGTTCGTGTAGATATAGTTACGGATCAGATGTTCTCTGATTTAGTAGAACTTCCCACGGATACAACCTGGATTTCGGATTCCGGGACGGATCACCCCCTCGGTTACGAAGGATCAAATGAAGTCTTAGTCTATCATCCTGAGCCGCCTTATAACCATAAAGTGATCATTGAAAATCCTGATTACGTCTATCTTTTTGAAACACCGGATGGCTTTTTCCGTCTGACATTTGACGATTACGGAAGCGGTGCCGTTGTGTTTACATATGACAAATTTTAATCCAATTAAGTTAGAGCAGGAATACTGACTCACACCGGGGGAGCAGTGAATACACATTGTTCCCCCACCCTCCCTCAGAAAGCAGGAGCATCTTATGCAACAAATTGAATTCCTCAGATACCTTCCGATTTGTACAACCATCCTGTCTGCATTTTTTGCGGCAAATATTTATAACAGGTATAAAAACCGCGGTGGGGGAAATCATCTTTTGTGGTGGAGCGCCGGTGTATTGATCTACGGACTGGGAACCTTTACGGAAAGCTGGATCACACTTTTGGGCTGGAACCCGGTGATCTTCAAATTGTGGTATATCTCCGGCGCCTTACTCGGTGGGGCTCCGCTGGCCCAGGGAACCGTATGGTTGTTGTTAAAACACAAACCTGCGATGCGTTGGACAATTTTTATGGTAAGCTATGTGTTCCTGGCATCCATTTTCATTATTGCAAGCCCGGTCAATTTGAGTTTGGTCAATCCCCATCTCCCCAGTGGATCTGTTTTCCGATGGCAATGGGTCCGGGCATTCAGTCCGGTGATCAATTTGTACGCGGTTATTTTTCTTATTGGCGGTGCGGCACTCTCGGCCTGGAGATTCGGTCGTTACTCCTACGGCTCAGGCCAGGGAAACCGCATTGCCAAAGATCGTTTTATCGGTAATGTTCTGATTGCCTGCGGTGCGATTCTGCCGGGAATCGGCGGGGCTTCCAGCCGTGCCGGACACACAGAAATTCTTTATATAATGGAACTCATGGGAATTTCACTTATCTGGCTTGGATATTGGTATAATGTTCGTTCCCGACCCGTGAAAAGTGACTGATGACATTTCTTCAAAAAAAGGGCTGAATTCAGCCCTTTTTTATACTTCGCTCACATGTATGATCAGTCGTTGAAATCAACCGCATAGAATCGTGAAATGTCGTCTCGTTTAACCAGTAAGAGCAGAGTGTCTTGTTTCTTTT
>CAZJWP010000140.1:0-1704 GCA_964549745.1 uncultured bacterium
CTCCAATTAAAACGATCATCGAATTCCGACAGAAAAGTCCTAATTTCCGTGACTTTCAAAAGTGTACCATGACGAAGGAAAGTCCATTTACAATCATTGGCCGTTCCCTGGAACGACCGGATGCTCCGGAAAAGGTGACCGGTGGTACCCGCTATCTTCCCGATCTCTCCGTTGAACACCAGGTCTATGCCGCTCCGGTAACGTCGCCTGTTCCGTTCGGAAAGCTGATGTCTGTTGATCCCGCGCCCGCTCAAACCGTTCCCGGATTTATCGATTTTATCGATGCACGCCGCATCCCCGGCAAGAATCAGGTAGGCGTTATAATACCGGACCAGCCTTTGCTGGCCGATTCTATCGTCCGTTATGTGGGTGATTCCATCGGGCTGGTGGTGGCCGAGACTTATTTTGCTGCGCTGGAAGCTGCCAGAGCGATTCAAATCCAGATTGATCCCCTCCCGCCCGTTTTTTCCATCGATGAAGCCCGGGATTCCACCGGACCGCTTCTTCATAAAACCAAGTTGGCTTGTGTCCATCATGTAAAAAATGGTGATGTGGAAGCGGGATTTCAGAAGGCTGACAAAATTGTGGAAGCACGATTCTCCTCTGCTTCCCAGGAACATTTTTATCTGGAAACCCAAGGTTGTATTGCCATTCCGGAACCGAATGGATCCATGAAAATTATCGGATCGATTCAATGCCCGTTTTATGTGCAAAAAGCGATCGCCGGTGTCCTGGGAATTCCCTTCAGTCACATCCATGTGAAACAAGCGCCAACAGGCGGGGCCTTCGGCGGCAAGGAAGACGTTCCTTCGGAGGTCTGTGCTCGTGCCGCTTTGGCGGCTTTTCACCTGAAACGGCCGGTGAAACTCACCTATTCCCGTGAGGACGACATTCAGCTCACCAGCAAGCGGCATCCCTTTCAGACACACTACAAAGTGGGTGTCATGAAGGATGGAACATTGATGGCTGCCAAAGTGCTTTTGGAAGAAAATGCCGGCGCTTACGCCACCCTTTCTTCGGTGGTCTCTTACCGATCATCCATCCAAGCACTGGGGCCATATCAAATTCCAAATGTGGATGTGACTTCCAATTCTTACTACACCAACAACCCGCCCAACGGCGCCTTCCGGGGATTTGGTTCGCCTCAGGCAGCGTACGGGCACGAACGGATGATGGATGTTGTAGCTAACGAATTGGGAATGGATCCGTTGGATTTCCGAAGGAAAAATCTCATCCGAGAGGGCCAGGCTACGGTTACCGGTCAGATATTGAAAACCAGCGTTGGCGCTGAAGACACACTCAATGAAGCAGTTAAAATTTCAAATTGGAATGCACATAAGCCACAGAAAAACGGACGTTACCGGACCGGCATGGGCATCGGGACCATCCATTACGGGAATTGTCTGGGCGCAGCCGGCTGGGCCATGGATGGCGCCGGGGCGAAGCTGGCGATCCACCGTGATGGGTCCGTTTCTGTAGCCTACGGTCTGGTGGAGATGGGTCAGGGCGCGGAAACGGTCGTTGCCCAGATGACCGCGGAAGCACTGGGCATTTCACCAAAACGTATTACGGTATTACCAACCGACAGCCAGCAAGTCCCGGACAGCGGTCCTTCCGTAGCCAGCCGGAACGTGGTCATGAGCGGCAATGCGATCCGGAATGCTGCTGCTTCCCTGCTGCCGATCCTCAAGTCTACCGCCGCCG
>CAZJWP010000140.1:1804-4551 GCA_964549745.1 uncultured bacterium
GATCATGTTTGGGCTGCTCACGATGTGGGGAAGGCGATCAATCCGTCCGGGATTGAAGGCCAGGTGGAAGGCGGTGTGGCCCAGGGGATCGGCCTGGCGGTGACCGAAAATTTCTTACTCCGGAATGGAAAGGTGGCCACGGGAAATCTTTCCACCTACCTGCTGCCCACAGCTATCGATGTCCCGGAAATCACCACGGCCATTGTGGAGCACCCGGAACCGGAAGGCCCCTGGGGCGCCAAGGGCATCGGGGAACCGGCCATCATTCCCACCGCCGCCGCCATCGCAAATGCGGTAAGCGCCGCGTTGGGTGTGCAAATCCACCATATTCCAATGACACCGGAATCAGTTCTAATGGATATTGAAAATGGAAATATGTAACATCTAAAGCATCCCATTATTCTTGAATGTTGCACATCTGTTGTGTAATATTCAAGAATCTAAATATGGTAAACAGATATAACATCCAAACTCAGGTTAAGACGGCATTGGGACGAAATCCTATCGTTTCCATTTTAGGCCCTCGACAATGTGGGAAAACCACCCTGGCAAAAGCAATTGCTCAATCATATAAAAACACACATTTCTTTGATCTGGAAAATCCTCGGGACACCGCGCGACTACAAAATCCCCTGACCACACTGGAGAATTTAAATGGGTTAATTGTTCTGGATGAGATTCAACAAAAACCCGAATTATTCCCGATCCTGCGCGTTTTGGTAGACCGTAAAAAGCCGTATACAAATTTCATGATCATCGGTAGCGCATCCCCGGACATCTTGAAAAATGTTTCCGAAACACTGGCAGGGCGAGTGGAAGTCATTTACTTGAATGGATTTAGCCTCGAAGAGATCGGCAATGATATTGAGACTTTATGGATGCGTGGAGGTTTTCCCGAATCTTATTTAGCCAAATCAATTGATGACAGCGTGTCCTGGCGTGAAAATTTCGTCCAAACGTTTCTGGAACGAGATTTGGCAAAATTCGGTGTTAATGTCGCTCCAACTGTGATGAGTCGATTTTGGTATATGCTCGCTCATTACCAGAGTCAGATATGGAATGCATCGGATATTTCCCGTTCTCTGGGCATCTCCTATATGACAGCCACCCGGTATTTGAATATCCTTACCCATGCTTTTATGGTCAGACAATTACAACCATGGTATGCAAATATCTCAAAGAGACAAGTCAAGTCACCTAAAATATTCATCAAAGATAGCGGTATTTACCACATTCTTTTGAGGGTAAGGACGAAAAATGACCTCCTTATCCATCCCAAGCTTGGTGCATCCTGGGAAAGCTTTGTCATTGAGCAAATCATCAATATCTGTCGTGCCGGGAATTGCTATTTCTGGAGAACACAGTCCGGAGCAGAACTGGATTTACTTTTCATTCATGGAAACGAAAAGATCGGTTTTGAAGTCAAATATTCCGAAACAGCGTCAACTACAAAATCAATGCGAATTGCTCAGAATGACCTATCGCTGACACATTTATTTGTTGTTTATTTTGGGAAAGATCAATATCCATTGGATTCGGATATCACAGCGATACCGATTGAACAAATTTTACCGCTTCTTCGACAAATGATTGATAATAAAACCAGTGTGAAAGATATCATTTAATGCCGAAATCCACCCTCCTCACCAACTGCTGCATTATCAATCCTTACGGTCACCCGGGTCTGATAAGTAATGGATATATTTTCATCGAAAACGGCTCGATTTCAGCGGTTGGAGAAGGACATCCATCGCAAGCCGCCAAAGACCAGGTTGATATGCAGGGGAAAACGGTCCTCCCCGGCCTGATCAACGCCCACACCCATTTGTATTCCGCACTGGCGATGGGGATGCCCTTCCCGAAAGGCAATCCCGCTACTTTTGTGGACATCCTTAAACAAGTCTGGTGGCTTTTGGATCGTGCGCTGGATAGGGACAGTTGCCGGGCTTCATTTGAGACCGGACTTTTGGACAACCTCCGAAACGGTGTCACCACCGTGATCGATCATCACTCCAGTCCGAATTATGCCAACGGTTCCCTTTCCGATCTGGCAGAGATCGCCCGGAAGTGCGGTGTCAATCTCTCCACTGCTTTTGAGATTACCGACCGAAACGGACCAGACGCTTTCCGTGAAGGATTGGAAGAGAACCTCCGATTCTATCATCAGGAATTGGGATCAATGGATATTCGTCCTTTGATTGGTTTGCATGCCTCCTTCACCTTATCCGACGAATCTTTGCAAACCATAGCCGATGCTATAAAAACCTTGCCGGACTGGGGAATCCACGTGCATGTTTCCGAAGCGCAATCGGACGAAGTGGATGCTCACGAAAGAGGTTACGGTTCCGTTGTGGATCGCCTGAATCATTTTGGGTTGTTGAATGCAAACAGTGTGGTCGCACATGGCGTCCATCTCTCCACCAATGATGTAGAATTGCTTTCCAGAATTGGTGCGATGCTAATCCACAATCCCACCTCCAATGCCAATAATCGGGTGGGACTCACACCCGGATTGGTGCTCGAGACCCTTGGTGCGGGACTGGGGACAGACGGCATGCAGGGCAACCTTTTGGATGAAGTCAAAGAAGGCAGCCTGATTCGCAGCAGTCACCTGGCCGGAGGACTTCCCGGCGTGGATCTGTTAGAAATGCTTTTTAAAAATAACCCCAATATCGCTACCCGCCTGTTTGGGAAAAAGATCGGACGATTGGAACCGGGCTATCAGGCGGACCTGGCCTTTTACGATT
>CAZJWP010000141.1:0-4534 GCA_964549745.1 uncultured bacterium
GGATGATTAAAAATGATTCAACCACGGCCATAGACCATGGTTTTCTCTATATCGGGATAAAAAAGCCTTCCGAAATCGGAAGGCTTTGGCTGAAAGTAAATTGTAAAAGGCAGATCAAGGTTTTTGACGTTCATGCATTTGCACCACAATCGCACTGGCGATGTAGATACTAGAATAGGTTCCTACAATTACACCAATAATCATCGCAAAGGCAAAATTATGGATCACTTCTCCACCGGCCAACCAGAGAATCAACACCACAAAGAATGTTGTTAAAGATGTGATAATTGTACGACTGAGCGACTGGTTAATACTGTTATTGAAGATCGTCGCATATTTTTCACGTTTTTGCGATTTCAGATTTTCACGGATTCGATCAAAAATAACAATCGTATCATTCAATGAATATCCAACAATGGTCAGAAATGCAGCGATAATCGAAAGGGATATTTCATAATCCAGGATTGAGAATAAACCCAGAGTGATCAGGACGTCATGAACCAATGCAGCAATTGCTCCCACTGCAAACATAAATTCAAAACGGATTGAGATATAGACTAAAATTAGTAGCAGTGCAGATACAATAGCCCAAACCGCTTTTCCGCTCAATTCCGCTCCAATTTTTGGCCCAACTTTCTCCGATGTTAAGAGAAAATTCTTCGGATCATCCGGGACTGTATTGGGGAATTTATTATAGAGGTGTTGTACAACAAAATGGGGGAGATCGTCCGGTTCATTGTCCAGAGCTGCAATTCGAATGCTGACCGTAGCCGGAGTTCCAAAATGTTTTATCTCCGCATTGCTGAAATCATAGGTTTTACCATCGATATTCACATCGGCAAGCGCACCGCGAATTGGAGCCACATCCATGGGGGAAACGAATTGCACTGCAACCAGGGTTCCACCCTTAAAATCGATGGAGAGTTTGGGCCCGCCATTGAGTACCAGAGAAAGAATCCCCGCCAGAATTAACGCTCCGGAAAGGACAAATGCCGCCCGTTTTTGAGACATAAAATCAATATGTGTATTTTTCAGGAATCTCATATGCTCAACCCTTGGACGCCTTTCCGGTTCACAAATGAATTAAAGATTGTTCGTGTAACAAAAATTGCAGTAAACATACTGATGACAATACCCCAGAATAAAACGGTAGCAAATCCACGAATCGGACCGGTTCCGAACTGATACAGAACCAGGGATGCAATCAATGTGGTTACGTTTGCATCAATAATTGTCGTCAATGCATTGGAATAACCTGCGTCAACGGCAGCACGCGGTGTTTTACCTTTATCAAATTCCTCGCGAATCCGCTCAAAGATAATCACATTGGCATCAATGGACATACCCACAGTCAAGATCAGTCCGGCAATACCCGGAAGTGTCAGTGTTGCCTGAAGCGATGCCAGGATTGAAAGGACTAATATCAGATTCCAAAACAGGGCGAAATCAGCAATGGCTCCGGACCATTTGTAATAGACGAGGATAAACAAGACCACGATAGTTAGACCAATGATCACCGACCATGCGCCTTCACGAATGGAATCAGCGCCGAGGGAAGGTCCGACAATTCTCTCCTCAATGATTTTTACCGGAGCCGGTAATGCACCAGCCCGGAGAACAATGGCAAGGTCTTTGGCTTCCTGTATGTTTGCAAAGCCTTCAATGAGCGTCCCGCCACCGGAAATCTTTTCTTTAATCCGTGGCGCCATCCGCACTTTTTTGTCCAGAACAATCGCCACTTCACGACCCACATTGGCGCCGGTGACCCGAGCCCATTGTCGTGAACCTTCCGAATTCATATTCAGGAGTACAATCGGTTGACCGGAATTCTGACTGGCTGAAGATCCCAATTGGGCTTTTGCATCCTCGATGACACCGCCGCTGAGCTCCGGATTCATTTCCAGGTAATATAACGGATAGATTTTGAGTTCCTGACCTTCCTGGGTGGTGTAATTAACCGGATTGTGAGCAAACAAAAATTGCCCATTATCCGATTCAAGCCGGGATTGCACTTCCGGCAAATTCAGGATTTTCTTCACAGCATAAACATTATTCTCCGGTACACCGATGGACCCTCTCAGGTTTCGCAGCAGCGAAGAGAAGGGACGTTCTTTAAATAATCGCTGATCCACGGTGACAGATGACGTGTCCTGGGTTGTGTCCTTGACCGCCGGTTCTTCTTCACCAAACAATTCGCTGACCGAAATGGACTTGTCCTCACTTACGACTTTTTCCTTATCAACCTTCGAAGAATCCACCGTTGCAGTTGTGTCGGCGCTTGTCAGGTCATCAAGCCCTTCAGTCCCTTTGACAATATTATCAATTCGTGGAAGAATTTGATTGGTCAATTCTGCATCTTTAACAATGTAGAACTCCAATAAAGCTGTGCTTTGTAATAAGGCGCGAGCACGTTCGGGATCTTTGATCCCGGCTAATTCCACAATAACGCGATGATTACCCTGCTTTTGAATGGTCGGTTCGGATACACCGAATTGGTCAACACGGTTTTGAAGAATTTCCAACACCCGATTGATGGCATCATCCGCCTCTTTTTTCAAACGATCTAAAATGTCTTCCTTGCTGGCGCCAAATTCGTGGTAATACCGCGGTAATCGAAGATTATGATCCGCCACGGCCTGATTGAATAAGGCAAAGAAATCCTGGTCAGATCCTTTCAAATTGGCGCTGACTTCTTCAATAGCACGATTGAACTTTGAATCACGATTGGAGGCCAGATTGGTAAATAATCCCGGAAGGTCCACTTCCAGGACGATATACATTCCACCTTTCAAATCCAATCCTTGACGAATAACTTTGGTTTCCAGATTTTTTAGTGTACCGGCTTCACGGCGATCCTCTTTATCCTGTTCGGTCAATGATTGATATTTTAGCGTTGGCCACAGAGCATAAATTGCCCAGATGAGGACTACGCCAATGACGATGTAGCGGGGTGTTGATTTGTTATTCATGGATTATTGGTTTGAAATGGTTAAAAAAAAGCGGAGCGAATTTACCCTTCGGTTGGAGGAGGTGTCAAACGATTTAGCCGAAGTAATACAGTGTGTAGCAGTTTTAACAGGATAGCGTGACAGAATATTAGTGAAAAGACAATAAAATTGTCATCAGAAATGATATTTTCAGAATTTTCAATATTAAATAGTCCCGGTTCAGGTTTATCTTTTCTTTTGAACTGATTCAATAATCCGGACATAATAAACAGTAAACACAAGATGAAAAACAATCTACTTTCGACCAAACGGGGACGCCTGATCACCTTTTCTTTACTCTATTTAACAGAAGGAATTCCCTTCGGTTTTACCGCCATCGCATTGGCGACTCATCTCCGAATGTCCGGCGTGGGATTAACGGAAATCGGTGTCTTCATTGCTTCACTTTATATGCCCTGGGGATTTAAATGGGCCTGGGCTCCGCTGGTGGATTTAGTCAAATTCAAACGATTCGGAACCAGTCGAACGTGGATCAGCGGCGCTCAAATTTTTATGATTATCACTTTGGGAGTATTGGTCTTTTTTGACTTACAGGAAAATATATCCGTCCTCATTGCCCTCATTGTTATCCACAATATATTTGCAGCGACGCAAGATATCGCCATCGATGCACTGGCAGTAAGGATTCTTCCGCATGATGAACGTGGAATTGCCAACGGTTTTATGTTTGGATCCTCCTATTTGGGTCAAACGATTGGCGGAAGCGGAGCACTGTTAATTTCAGGCTGGCTGGGTTTCAAAGCTGCTTTTCCTTTCGTCATTGCCGTACTCCTGTTAGTCCTATTATTCGTTACCCTGAGGATCAATGCACCGGAGGAAGAAGAAAGTACCGAGGTGAAGACAGGGTCGGTATGGGACCAGATTCTGGAACAGCTTAAAACGTTTTTCAGGGAGCTGTATTCCGGATTCTTCAAATCGGGTAAGGGCCCGGTTTTTGGTGTTGCGTTTGCTTTATTACCCTCAGGAGCTCTGGCCCTTGGTCTGGGATTAGGCAGCACACTCCAAGTGGATATTGGCATGACGGAGCATTCTATCGCAACGTTATCATTTTTCAGTACGATTATCGCGGCTGCCGGTTGCATCATTGGCGGGTGGATTTCCGATCGTAAGGGACACCGGAAATCTCTGGGTATCTGGTATGTGCTTACCATTGCTCCGACGCTTTATTTAGCGACACGGTTTCTGGGAACCGAAGGGACCGCCGGGGTGACGATTACCATTTTTGTGGGTGTTTCCCTGTTTTACAGTTTGACCAGCGGGCTGATCCAGGGAACCCGGACTGCTGTCTATATGGGGTTGACCAATCCGAAAGTTGCGGCAACACAATTTACCGGTTATATGGCCATGAGCAACCTGGTGTATTCTTATTCCAGTTACTGGCAGGGAAGGATGGCGGATAGTCATGGATATGCATCAACCCTATACTTGGATTGTGCAATTGTCATCATTCCGCTGCTGATCATTCCCTTTTTGGTTCCGTCCACAAGAAATGAATGAAGATTGGGTTGATGGAGCTTGCCCGGCGT
>CAZJWP010000142.1:0-4454 GCA_964549745.1 uncultured bacterium
CAAGGATTTGGTTGTTTACAAGATGGTGTGGTTATGTCTCTATTTTTGAGACCTTGAAGGTCTATTTCGGCAGTTGGCATTTTAACACCGGTTAATTAGAGCCCTCTCTTGGATTCTCCCTTCACAAAGGGGAGATAAGAATTCTTGATTGGTAGACGGCGTATTTTTAACCGGAACTATTTGTCAATTTTATTAATCAATTATCGAGTCGATATACACATCGTCTCACTTGAATTTTACCCTCTTTCAATTCTAATGCAATTCTAACAAAACACTCATGTGCCCCTAACAATACAAGGTGAATTTCGGCCGTCAAATAGGGTGGCACATTTCAAATGATTTCAACACAAAGAGGGAGATTTATTTCTTCGCGACGCAATTTCAGATGGGCAATTTTACTCATTTTCACACTTTCAGCAGCATGGGCTTCCGGTACAATACGCGGAACAGTGACGGACAGCCGCGCCGGAGATGAACTGGTGGGAGCCAATGTCATGATCATGGGAACGTCTCTTGGGGCAGCGACCGGTATCGATGGTTCTTTTACCATTTCCAACGTTCCGACCGGCGATTACACGTTACAGATCGCTTATATCGGGTATGAAACCAAAACCACTGATCCGGTTACCGTTTCGGAGGGTGAAACTGTACGCCTGGATGTGAAACTTGATCCTTCGGTTGTCTCCGTTACGGAGGTCAATGTAAAAGGTAAGGCCAAACAGGACGGCGCGTTTGCTTTAATCCGGGAAAAACGAAACAGCGCCACCATATCGGACGGAATCAGCGCGGAAGAAATGTCGCAACGCGGCGATTCCAATGTGGCTGACGCCATGCGAAGGATTGTGGGCGTCACGATTCAGGAAGGCGCTTTTCCGGTCATTCGGGGATTAGGCGATCGTTACACAACAACGCAGGTTAACGATGCCCCGGTTCCCAGTCCGGAGCCGGATAAAAAGGCCATCCCATTGGATTTGATTCCCACAGCCTTACTGGAAAGCGTCGTGGCGCAAAAGACGTACACACCGGATCTTCCCGGTGTCTTCGCCGGCGGCAGTGTCAATATTAAAACCAAGGCCTATCCGGATCACAAAATTTTCAGTCTTAAGCTGGCTGCTGGTGATCATTCAACCTTTCACGGGAACCGTCAGTATTTCCGCAATCGGGGCGGACAATACGATTTTTGGGGTTTCGATGACGGAACCCGTGCCTTTCCTTCCGACATTCCCAAACACCAGGTTCTCTCTCCGTCCTCGCTCTACCGGCCGGAAGGGTTAAGTACCCTGCAATGGTATGGTGACCTGGGTCAGTACGGCCGGGATTTCAATACCGGTTTCACGTTCAAGTCGAGTGCACCCATTACGCCAATTTCCTTTGGGATAAATATGGGGAACAAATACCGGCCCTTATCCTGGTTGGAGACGGGTTATTTCATGAATGGTTCTTTTTCCAATGACCTTGATTCACGGTATTTCAACGCCGCCTTGTTCGCGCAAACCGGTTCGTCCGACAGTGCCATGACACTCACACCCTATACGTATATGGATAACAATCGTACCACGTATAAAACCAACCTGGGATTGAATTTCAGCACGGGCGTCAATATTCTTGAAAAGCACAAAGTGAAATTACAGGGCTTGTTTACCCACACCTCAAACGATCAGGTAACCGAAGCCAATGGATATACACCGAATATTGAAAATGGCCTTTTTATTAAACAACGTTATATCGAAAAATCGATCGGTACGGCTTCGGCAGAAGGCACCTCTGTTCTACCACTTCCCGGGAAAGCGCTGGTGAGCTGGAAATATTCTGCCGGGAAATCCACCCGCTTCGAACCGGATACACGAACCCAGAGTTATCATGAAGACACCTTTTACGAAGGAACCGATTCCGCCCGGGTCATCCGTGTCGTCGATATTCAGGCGCAAAAAGCCGGATATCGGGAATTCATTGATGGCTACGATCGCAACCGGAATCTGGATGTCCAATTCAAGGATGAACTAAAATCGCAATTCGGCGATACCTACTGTTTCCAATTCGGTGTCCGCAAGCAAGCCAACCATCGTCGGTATCAAAAACGATCACTGGCTATTATCAACTCATCCAGTTCACACTGGTCGAAGGATGTTCTTTATACGCCGGAGAGTTCGCCATTGGGTAGCGCCTTCGATTCTTCCAACTATTTTATGATGGACACCGTGAACAACACCTTCACCCACGGACTGATTCTGGTGGATGAAACGGCTAACAATGCGTTCAATGCTTATCGGGCGGATGAGACGACCCAGGCCGGTTATGTGATGATGGATATTCCCCTGAGCCTGAGTCATTTCGGCGCGCTGCGGAACGTGCGCCTGATCGGCGGCATCCGGGCGGAAGATCACTCCCTGGGATTAAGTGCGTTCAATCCCGTAACTGAGGCGCCGGCGGTCACGATTTTTGGCGATACAGTTGTCACCTCCAAACACGAGCTGGACTGGCTGCCCTCATTGACGTTGACGGTAGATTTGCCACATACCATGAAACTACGTGCCGCTGCTTCCCGAACCCTGGGAAGGCCTCAGTTCCGGGAAATCGCACCCCTGGCTTACCAGGAGTTTTACAATGGGGAAGTGTCTATCGGGTACCCGAATCTGAAAACCGCCCGTGTAAGAAATCTGGATTTACGATGGGAATGGTACCCATCCGGCGGCGAATTGCTGACGGTGGGTCTGTTCCAAAAAACATTTACCGATCCGATAGAAATCGCCCTCATCTCAACACCGGATCTGGTGTATAGCACATTCCAGAATGCCCATTCTGCTTCTACTCACGGTCTGGAAGTGGACATGCGTCACCGGCTGAAATTCATTCCACTTTCCATCGGGACCGGATTCCTGTCTATCAACGGTTCTCTGGCAGAATCCCGGGTGGTTACGGACAGTGTCGTCACCCTCTTTAACGGAACGCAATACGGCAACTCCGCCACTCAAGTGAATCGTCCGCTTCAGGGGCAGTCCAAAGCCACGTTCAATACAAGTCTGGATTTGCATTTCAAGTCGAAATATTCCATGTCCATTTCATATAACACATTTTCAAAACGCATTCACTCGGTGGGTGTGGGTGTGTTGGGGAATGAATACGAATTCCCATTCCAATCACTCAATGTGGTGTCCGGCGCCAAAATCGGCCCGGTCAAACTGATGCTAAAAATCAAAAATTTATTGAACTCCCGGATACGATTCGGTCTGATAGAAAAAGGGACCGGAAAGATCAAAGAAAAGTTGGCTTATCATCCGGGAATCACCAGTCAACTTCAAATCACATACGCAATATAATCCTTAGAAAGGTTAACACATGAAACTAAACCAGTTACTATTTGCACTGACCTTCGCCGGTTTGGCGACGCTTGGCGCAACAACCATTGAGCATACCGGTGACATCACTTCGGATGAAACCTGGCATGCGTCAGACGATCATCTGCTCACCGGGCAGACTTTCGTTAAAGATAGCGTCACCCTGACTATCGAACCGGGAACCGTTGTCAAAGCAAACGAAGATGACGGGAACGGCCTTGCCCCGGCCCTGGTCATTGAAAAAGGCGGGAAAATCATGGCCGTTGGGACGCCGGCTCAACCGATCACGTTTACCACCGTTCTGACACCGGACGAAATGTTAGACCCCCGGGGAAATTGGGGCGGGATTATCCTATTGGGTAAAGCCCCCATTTCCACCACCGGCGGGACCAATTTTGTGGAAGGTCTGGAAGGTGTTCCCTACGGTGGAACCGATCCGGATGACAACTCCGGTGTGATGGAATACGTTCGAATCTGGCATGGCGGTCGTTCCATTGGGCAGGACAACGAAATCAATGGAATTACATTGGCCGGTGTGGGTCGCGGAACCACCATCGACCATTGTGAAATCGCCTACAACCTGGATGACGGAATCGAGTTCTTCGGTGGAACCGTCGATATTAGTTACATCGACGTTTTGTTTGTCGGTGATGACTGTTTTGACGTGGACGAAGGCTACCAGGGCCGTGGTCAATTCCTGTTCGCACTGGAAGGTGCCGATGCAGGAAACCGCGCCTATGAAATGGACAACAAGACCAACGGCGATATGAATTCACAACCCCGGTCCCATCCCCAATTCTATAATGTGACTTTAGTTGGTTCCGGCGCTCCCGATGCCGTGGCTGACAATGATCAGGTTATTCGTCTCCGCGAAGGTGTTTCCGGTGATTTCGGAAACACCATCGTCATGGACGGAAAAGTCTACGGTGTAAACATCACCGATCAGGCGACCTTGGATTTGATTGGCGACTCGTTGAACTTTTCGTCTAACAATATTGTGTATAACTGCTACGGCGGTCAGTTTGCTGCTGATTATGGAATATCTGCCTTGGATGTGAATCCACAGTTAAACAGTCTGGATGGGCGTGAGTCCGGCGGTCTTATTGATCCCCGGCCGGC
>CAZJWP010000143.1:0-4359 GCA_964549745.1 uncultured bacterium
ATTTTCAGTTTTCTACCCACACCGGATTGGTATACGCTTTTTTCCCTTTGGCTGTCACCACAATCGCCCTCAAATATCCTGGGTCTAAATCAGTTTTCGGTTTGATTTCAATTTTCATTGAATAATCATCCGGTTTTTCGGAATAAATCACCTTTTCGCCCTTTCCCGGAATTCCGTGGATAATTTCCACTCCCATGAACTTTCCCCAAAGTTCGGAGGACTTTGCTCCCAAACTTACAAGCTTAACCTGACCCTTCAATGTTTCCCCCATTTCAGCGGTATGTTTTTCACCTTGAACAATAAGTCGGATCGATGGGCCGTTGGTGATGAAACAATGTCCGCTTTTGAGTTGGTCCAAAACATTTTGGAGTGAGAGATCATCAGACTTTAAAACGCCGGTCCGGCATTGTCCCAGGATTTGGTCGCGGTGATTATGCGTGGACCACATGGGCAGTGAAATCTGGTGAAAACGATTGAAATTCCCATGAGCATCATTCCCGGCGTAAATAAAACGTTTTTCCCCGGCTTGCAGGCCCTCAATCCAGTATTTTAAACCATCTTCAAAGGATTGGTCAAATGTGCCGTTCAAAATTTCAAATCCGTGTACACCGTCGATATTCCGATCCGGGGATTCCCAGGATCCGCGATGGATCAGCAATTTTTCGAGAAAAGCTGTTTTCACCCGTGGATGGGCGGCGATAATCAATTTATCTTTTGCCAGATTCTTCGCAATTTCTTCTATTGAATGTTCACTGAATGTTTTTAACGGTACTTCGGCGCCATCGCCGCTGCCGGGAATGAAATGATCACCGTTGAACACCAGTGTATGCACGTTGTAACCGCGATGATTTCGGGATGTCACTTCTTCCGCCGGGATCAATATAGGTGAATCCTTTTGGTTCAGTTCTTTAATCGCTTTTCCGGATTCTTTCCATTTACTCAGTTCCGGATCGGTCTCCGTCCAGGAGCCGGGCTCATCATCCAAATCATAGGAATGATCGCTGATAGCCAGGAAATCCAACTCACATGCTTTTGCCGCTGACTTTGACGCTTCCAGGGAGGCGCCGAATTCCACAAAATCTTCCGTATAATTGGAATGGTAATGCAAATCGCCCCACCAAAAATCTTCCGAACCGGGCAAGGGATCGGGATCGATAACGACTTCCAGATCGAAGGGCGGAGAAGTGGCAACATTATGGTTTCGGATGATTTTATTTCCGGTTCGTCCGCTGATATGAATTTCCACCGAAATTCGGAGAGTTCCCGCCTTGACAGGAGATTCAATCCAAAAAGTCTGATCAAACCAGTGGTCCGAACATTCGCGATTGAGTTCAAATTCCTCCGAATGTTCAGCCGTTTCAGATCGGAGATTGACGATCACTTTCTCAAGTTTTATCGGATACCGATCCGCATCTTTAACCAGAATCGTGATGGGAATAGCTTTTCCCGGACCGATGCGAAACGGCGCATCAGCATATACTTCAGGTTCACGGCGAAAATACCGGCTGAAAGGAAACCACCGGAAACGGTAGTGAAGTTCAAGATATCCGATTAAAGGGAAAAATGCGGGGATCAAGTCAATACACCAATCCGGCAATGCGTTGAAGTCCGGTTGTGTCCGCTTCGCTGAAATGATTGAGTTCTGATGAATCCACATCCAAAACGGCCATCAATGTGCCATCGTCGAAAACCGGCACCACCACTTCACTTTTCGTCTCCGCATCACAGGCGATATAACCGGGAAATTTGGATACATCCGGTACCAGCCGCGGCGTTTCGGTTTCGGCTACTGTGCCGCAAACGCCGCGACCGAAATCAATGGAACCACACGCTAAAATACTTCCTTGGTACGGTCCAATAATCAATTGTTTTTTATCGGGAAACACCCGATAGAAACCCACAAAAGGCCATTCGGGAAATTCACGGTGAAGCACCGATGCAATCGTCGCCATTTTGCCCAACGGATCCAGTTCATAATGTCCCGGTTCAAAGAGCAATTCCAATTCCCGGTAAGCTTTTTCGTAACGTTCTTTTCTGTCCATATTTAGGCGAAAATATACAGGGTGATTAACGCACCGCAAAGTGTGTTAATGAAATTGACCATATCGTTGTCCATCCAACGCCAGCCGCGAATCAGCACCGTTGGTTGTCCGTTCAGGATGACTTTCTCGGTAATATCACCGGTAACCGAACAACGATAGAGGGACTGGACACTACCGCCTAAAAAAGAATCGATGAGATTGCCGGTAAATCCGGCGACAAGAATGACCAGGCAAATTTGCCAGGCCAGATCGTAATACCAGCCCGTCAGGGCGATGATCCCCGATCCCAGAATTGCTCCGAAAAATCCAAGGAACGTGACACCGCCGGAAAATCCCTTTTCCAGTTCCTTCCAGCTCAGGATATGATGGGGATTCCCGCGGCTGAAATAGCCGATTTCTGTCGCCCATGTATCGGCAGTGGCCGCCGCGATGGCGCTAAGATAAACGGCGAATGTCCATTCAATTGACGGGACGTACACGTGGACAATAGCAATCCCTGTGGCTAATCCTCCATTGGCAAAAACCTGCATAAAATCGCGTTCGGATCCCTTTTGGGTGTGATTGTTCCGTTTTCCGATTTGTGACAGGATGGAGCTCAATCCGAAAAAAAGTATGAGAGGCACGATCCATTTAATCCCGCCTGAACCGAACACAATCAGTCCAATGACAAATGCCGCGAAAGCGCCGCTCCACTGAAGTGCATGCAGTCGGACGGCCAGTCCGAAAAGAACGAGTGAAATCAGGCACCAGAGCAACCACTGAACAAAATAACCACCAGCCAGATTCATGAAAAATAAATCGGAGGTCAGTGCTGCGATGAGCGGGACTGACAAATTATCGGAACCGCCGAAACTGATCGATTCAGCCATAACGGATACAGTGGCAATCACCAGCGCAAATAAAAGATGTAATCCAAAAGAAGAGAGAGTCGGAGGAGCAATTAAATTGGTGAAAATGAAAGTGACGATATAGGCTGTGAAAAAAACGGCGACCGATCCTTCGACTGTTTTGGAATCTTTCCAAAAACGGAATATTTTAGCATTTTTAACGCCCTGACCAACAATCGATCCCGCAGTATCGGCAAAGGTCATCATCAACAACCCCAACATGAGGGAGAGCGGCCGTGTCCATTCGGCATAGACCAGGATCAAATAGCTAATCGGAAAGAAAACCGTCCCAAAGCTATGCCGGTTCGTATCATGCATCCCGGCAAATTTTGATTGACGAAGCGCGATCATATTTAAAAGAATGAAAACTGCTGCCAGAACCATTGGAGCTATCTTGGCCTGAAAATAAAGAGGTGATAATGAGACCGCAATCCCAACCAAAATGTGTACCAATTTTCGCGTAGATTCGGCGGACCAGTGCAATCGGTTGCGCAAAAATTCGCTGATCCCGATGACCAAAACGATGAGCACCAGAACGACGGTAAAGATCGTCCAATCACTGGAAAAGGGGGTGTAATGAGAGAATCGCATTGTCGGAAAGCTAAGTTAAAAGGGTGTTTTCAATGAAGAAATTCTTCCCACGTCATTCATTGAGAGATTCAGATCACAAATCCCGGTTTAGCCAGGCAGTAGGAACCATTGGTTTTCTTATTCTGGGTTTACTTTACGCCCAGGATTTTAATCAATTACCGCTGAGCAAACTCAGCGATGCGGAATCGGTGTTTGCGGCCGGTAAAATCCTGATGGAACAACCGATGGGTTGGACAGAGATTACCGCTCCAAAATCCTCCGAAGATACGCTTTGGATCGTGGTTCATGGTTATGGCTCCAAAGGATACGAATGGGTGACAGCAATCAAGGATTTCCGGGCGACAGGAGATCCGGTTTTCTTTTACCGCTATGATTGGAATCGATGCCCGGGAAGTATTGCGGATTCACTTAGCGCTGATCTTCGAAAACTTTTGGGCACATTGCCTTCTCAACCAAAACACATTCTTGTTTTTGGCCATAGTTACGGCGCGTTGATTACCGCCATGCTGGATAGTCGTGTAAGTAAAGGTATCCCGATCGAATTCCATGCCATCGCGGGTCCGCTGGCAGGATTAAAAGGTTTTAAGGATGAATGCTCCCCGGATCAATCCTGGATTCAGAAGATTACTGAAAACGGAACGGGAACCCGGATTCACCAATGGCGGACCGTTCAGTCGGAGGATGGCGCTTATCGGGATGCAGAATCGAATCCGGAAGATGTGGATATTCCGGGAAGTGTTGTAACTCAATTACCCAAGACAATGGATGGACATCGCCTCGGACATAACTGGTCCGTGCAGTGGGTGGCGGAAACGTTTTTGGGGTTAAGGAAGAGTGCT
>CAZJWP010000144.1:0-4349 GCA_964549745.1 uncultured bacterium
TTGTCCTTTTCGGAACAGTACAGTATACCTCAAAAACATCACAGAAATATCACAAAAAGCTTTTCGAACAGACACATTAAGCGGAGAATAATGAGCTGTTATAATACTTCAAATCCAAATTCAGCCATCAGATCAGTGTCCACGTACCGGTTAATAATATCAATAGCTTCCCGCGGCAATTTTTCGCGCCAGCGTTCATTCACATAGTAATCCTGGTAATAAGCAAAATCTTTATCACTCTTTTTTGTTGATTGTTCATAATTCAGAAATTTTTCTGTTTTCTTACTCAGGGAAAAGTGATCCGCAATTTCATCAATGACCGCTTGGGGATCTTTGATTATCTCTTTTGAAGTCAAATTGATCCCATCCAATTTTTTCAATTGCAGATAAGATCTGTTCTTTTGATTCCAAAGTTCTATCGGATTAGAAACGACCCGTTTACAGTTTGAGCGGCGAACTGTTTTCCATGGTCTTTCCAAAAAGGTGATGAAATCCGGTTTCTTCCGATAATATTGGTGATAAGGATGACGATGTAAAGACAGAAGCCAGGAATAGGGATTCTTGGTTATGGTTACAAAACAAACCCGATTTCTCCTAAGTAATGAATAGGATTTCAACTCTGAGACAGGTTTAACACGGGTATGCTTCCAACCCAGGTTTCGCTTATACGTCAAAGAAAAGTAAGCATCTCGTACGCCTTCATTTCCCGGCACATATTTCTGGATTTTCATTATAGCTTCCGGAACAGTCCCATTCAATTCTTCTGTTTTAATATTGAGGTTGACCAACTTACTCAGGTAATTCGTATTCGTGTTTCGCTGGCCGTATATCTTAATATATTTTGACATAGCCTACGGGACTAATGTAATGGAGCCCCACGGGAAAATCCCGTGGTACCTTGTAAATTATCCCGATCGCGGGATGATTAAAAATGATACCCCCTTCATCTGTTATTCTTATGACCCGTCCCGATGAAAATTGGCTAACAATGATTCTTCCATATTCCGGATTTCATCAATCCCGGAGATTACAACCTTTGGATCTGGTTCCAGACTGGCGCTGTCCGTTTTCCCTTTATATTCCAAGTTGCTCAGGATGTATTTTATACAATTCAGTCTGGCTAACTTTTTATTGTCTGAACGAATAATAGTCCAGGGCGAAATAGTCCGATTGGTTTCCGTCAGCATTTCGAACTTCCGGAGCGTATATTTATCCCAAAGCTCCTGAGCCTTCAAATCGACCGGGGATAATTTGTACTGTTTCAGCGGATCGTCAATCCGCGATTCGAAACGGTTATTCTGCTCGGCCTTGGAAACGGAGAAATAGAATTTGAACATTTTCATTCCATCTTTCACCAGCATCCGTTCCAAAAGTGAGACATATTTTAAGAAACGCTTGTTCTGCTCATCTGTGCAATAGCCCATCACAGGTTCAACCATGGCCCGATTGTACCAACTGCGATCG
The DNA here is from genome assembly GCA_964549745.1 of uncultured bacterium. GTDB lineage: Bacteria > Fidelibacterota > Marinisomatia > Marinisomatales > J089 > J089. Next base: position 1,465 of record CAZJWP010000144.1, read on the forward strand.
AAGATTACAATTTCGCCGCCGGATGGTAAATGGGCGACATAGCGCTGAAAATACCATTGGGTGCGTTCACGATCGCTGGGTTTTTCCAGTGCCACAACCCGGGCTCCTCTTGGATTCAGATGTTCGGTTATCCGTTTGATGGTTCCGCCTTTACCCGCTGCATCCCGTCCTTCGAAGATAAGCAGGATCCGTTCCTCATTTGCCTTTACATGATTTTGGAGCTTTAGCAGCTCAATCTGTAGTATTTTTAACGTTTTTTCGTAGGCTTTTTTGGCTTCCTTCTTTTTGATTTTTTGCTGTTCTTTTTCTTTGGCCGTTGTTTTATTTTGAGCTGAATTTTCCAATGGCGGCTGCGTTTTTGAACGGCCGGAATCCGATGACAATTCCGAAGGTTTACGTGATGGGTTTCCCATGTTCTTTTTTCTCCCTCTTCATGATCCCCAATTCATAAGTCCCTGTACGGACAATTTTTGGATTTGGACTAAAATCCAAATCGCGGTTTCGGCTGCGATACCGGATAGAATTCAAGATCACTTTTATGGTTTCTAAGCGGGCAAGATGTTTATTATTTGAACGAATAATGGTCCAGGGCGCCAAGTCAGTGTTGGTCTTTTTCAACATTTTGTATTTTTTTTCTGTGAATTCATCCCAGAGCCTTTGAGCCTGTAAATCCACTTCGCTCAGTTTCCATTGCTTCAATGGATTGCTCTGTCGTGCATCGAATCGACGTTTTTGTTCTTTCTTGGATACGGAAATATACAGTTTGAGTAGTACCGTTTTCCCATCGTCCAGAAAGCTGGATTCATAAGAATTAACATGCTTCATAAATGATTTATACTGTTTCGTCGTGCAAAAGTCCAATACCGGTTCCACCAGGGCACGGTTGTACCAACTGCGATCGAAGAAAACCATCTCCCCGGCGTGAGGAAAATGTTCCACATAGCGTTTCATGTACAATTCGGTTTTTTGATTGTGATTCGGTGGTCCCAAAGCCACCACCCGGTAACGCTTGGCATTCATATACCAGGTGATGCGGCGGATCGTCCCTCCTTTTCCCGAAGCGTCGCGGCCGTCAAAGAGAACGATCATCTTCTTTTGGTAGCGATCCAGATGCTTTTGCAATTTGATCAGCTCAATCTGATAAGGCTTAAGCTCCTGCGCTTTTTCATAGTCCCGAATTGCTTTTTTAATCCGGGAGTCAACTTTGTCATCAGGCGACGAGTCAGAGGGTTGAATCAAGGATAGAAGATTCGATGTGATGATTTCTGTCATAAAGGGTAAAAGTATATCGGTTTAATGAGGCATTATGCAAGGATTCAAATTAGTGAATCGTTCCCAAAGTTTTGTGCGATCTCACCGATAACTCCCCGCAGAAATTGATGTAATTGACCCTCACCCCATTCCCGGTTAAACCGATCCAAATACCAGGATTTAAGACGTCGGATTTCATCCGAATATTTTTGCAACGCATCGTCTTTTTCTCCATATTGTTCAAGGAGTTTCCAAAGCTCCACATTGTCATGAAGATTTCCCAATAGGTCCTGAACCTGCTTGAACTGAACCAAAGCCTCTTCCCATTTCCCGGCCATTATTTCATTTAATACAGTGACCGGATATCGAACAGATTTCATAAGAATTCTGATTTTATGGAGCTGCTTTAAATCCGCTTCATTCGGGGAACTTGTTTCCCGGCGATCGATTCTTTTCCGAATACGGTCAGAGGTTTTTTCAAGACGATCTATCCAGTCTTCAGGCACCCTAAACGATTTAATCTTTGAGGGTTCAATCACGGTTAAGCCGGAAGCAATATGGGGCAGCCGGTTCAAAGCATTGACCAATTGATTTTGCAGGGGAATCCGTACTGATCTTAGGTGCTTCAAAAACCGGGTTAAGGAAGCACGAGTTTCGGTTTCCGATGAATTGATTCGAGTTTCAACGACCTGAAGGTGCACATCCAAATCCCGTACCGGTCCGGCGTGTTTCATGACTATTTTTAATTGGGATCGCCAATCACCGGGCAGCGGTGCAAATTCGGTTAATCCGAAAATAGAATCCAGCGATAACAGGTAACGAATGGACACCCGAAATTGATGGAGCGGTTCCGGATCACGATCGGCAATGATGTCCGGAATCCAGGTGTAAATGGTTTCCCAGCGTCTCAGGAATGTCCGCACAACCACATCTTTGGAAGAATCGGTGTTCACCGCGAACTCCGTCTGCCGTTCAGCGATGGGACGCCCGGTTCATTCCGCGTAAAAGTCAGGAAGATTTTTGGGATATTGGTAGTAGGTCAGTTTGCCTTTACCGGGGCCGATTTTGCTCCAATCATTGCTATCAAATTCGATTCGGGCGATGGCACAGGTGGGAAATGAATCGGGTGCTTCGTGAGAAAGAACGGTTACCGCCTGGGGAAGCGACGGATAGTGGCCGACGATCGCAACGTCCTTTAACGCGTTATCGCGTGATTGGACAAAGGAGATAAGTTGTCCGGATGAACATTGATAAAGGCGGCGTTTGGTTTTGATTTTGGACGTCGGCAAGCCGATTTCGTGAGCGATCAGCACGGCAGTGTGATATGCACGGACAGCGCCACTGGAAAAAATCCGATCGAAGGAGATGCCCTGCTTGTGCAAATCCTGCCCCATGAGCCGCCCGCTTTTTACACCGCGGTCATTCAGGGGACGGCTGAAGTCGGTAATGTCCTCATAATCCCAACTGGATTTGGCATGACGGATTAATGTAAGTGTTTTCATGGTGGAAATTTACGCCAATAGCTCGATTGACTGTCAATTTGTTCATGAGGATTTTATGTGCTTTTTTATTTCTGTAAACATATAGAAAAAAGTGAGGCATTGTGATACATCGGGGCAGCCCTTCGGGGAGGG
>CAZJWP010000145.1:0-4251 GCA_964549745.1 uncultured bacterium
TTGTAGGCAACCCAATAACTTGATATTCCAAAAAGTTGTCGTTAATCAATTTTTTTTAGCGTTGGGAACAAAATCACATCTTTGATGGATCGAGTCTCTGTAAACAACATGACCAGCCGATCCACACCAATACCAACACCGCCGGTGGGCGGCATCCCCGATTCCACGGCCTCCAGAAAATTTTCGTCAACGGGATATGCTTCTTCACCGCTGGCCCGGCGTCCGTCTACGCTTTTGACCTACGCTGGATAAATAGTGAAACGTAGACAGGTCGAAGGGCGACTAAAAATCCTAATGAAAGAAACCTTCATTACACCAACACTCCATTTTAAATAATTACTCATTACTCTTTACGCATCGGCGTTTTTAACTTCCCGCCGTGATTGACCCTTTAATCCGTTCCAGAGAGAAGGAAAGGGGCAGAACCAAACCTCCGTTACAGGAATGTCCTGCCCGGAGGCTTTTTTTTAGGAGGTCAATATGACCCAACCCACCCAACGAGTTTTGATGAAGTCGGACGGTATCGCCCGCTCCATCAATCGACTGGCTCATGAAATCCTTGAACGAAATGACGGACCCGAGCGCTTGATTCTAGTGGGAATCCAGACCCGCGGAGTGCCGATGGCGGAACGTCTCAAGTCCAAACTCAAAGAAATCGCCCAGGTTGAAATTCCCATTGGCACCGTCGATATCACCTTTCACCGGGATGATTACATGGAGCGTCTGGTTGTGCCCCAGGTGAAGGGCACCGATCTTCCGGTAGCTGTCGATAACCAAACTGTGATTCTGGCAGATGATGTACTGTTTACCGGCCGTACGGTTCGCGCGGCAATCGATACGATCTTGTCTTACGGCCGTCCGGCACGAATCCAACTGGCCGTGCTGGTGGATCGCGGTCACCGCGAACTGCCAATCAAAGCTGATTTTGTAGGGAAGAACTTCCCCACCCACGAAGGTGAACACATCCACGTCCATTTGAAGGAAGTTGACGGTGTGGATGAAGTGCTGCTGCTCCAAGGGAAGGAGTGAGTATGCTGACACACCGACATTTACTCGGGTTGGAAGGCTACCCAAAAGAGGATTTGGAGACAATCATTTCCACCGCCTTCAACTTCCGGGAAATCCTGGACCGTCCGATTAAGAAAGTGCCGTCCCTTCAAGGGAAGACGATTGTAAACCTGTTCTTTGAGAATTCCACCCGCACCCGGATCAGTTTTGAATTGGCTCAAAAACGACTGAGCGCTGATACAGTGAATTTTTCCGCATCAACAAGTAGTCTGAAAAAGGGGGAAAGCTTTAAGGATACTGCGCAAAATATCGAAGCGATGAAAATTGATGCGGTGGTCATGCGCCATCCCGATCCGGGAGCGCCGGGACTGCTAACCCATTACATTGATGCGATTGTGATCAATGCCGGCGATGGAACCCACGAACATCCCACACAAGCCATCCTGGACATGATGAGCCTGAAGGAAAAGTTTGGTCATATCGAAGGACTGAAAGTGGGGATTCTTGGAGATATCTCCCATAGTCGCGTGGCGCTCAGCAATATTTACGGTTTAGTCACCATGGGCGCCAAAGTGAAAGTCTGCGGTCCGCCGACTCTGATCCCGCCCTTTTTGGAGGAATTGGGTGTGACAATTACGTATGACGCCGATGAACTTTTGGACTGGGCTGATGCAGTGAATGTACTTCGCATCCAACTGGAACGAATGGGTATCGGTTTGTTTCCGTCAATCCGTGAATACCGGAACAAATTCGGGATCACCATGGAACGATTGGCCCGGCACAAAAAGGAAATCGTAATTATGCATCCCGGACCCATGAATCGGGGTACCGAAATCGACAGCGTGGTGGCGGACAGCGATCAGGCGATCATTTTGGACCAGGTGTTGAACGGTGTGGCCAGTCGAATGGCGATCCTGTTCCTCCTCCTGGGCGGAAAACCGGTAAACTAAGGGGGAAATGATGAACATGAAGAAAATACCCAATCAATTGATCTTAAAAGGCGGAACGGTCGTCAATCCCTTTACCGGAAAATCCGAAGTGAAGGACGTGTTGATCAAAAAGGGTAAGATCGCTGCAATAGAAGCCAATATGGCCGCCGGAAATGCGGTAGTGGAAGATGTGAGCGGTAAGGTGGTGACCGCCGGATTTTGCGATATACACGCCCATTTTCGTGAGCCGGGCCGGGAAGACAAGGAAACCCTGGCCACCGGATCGAATGCCGCTCTTGCAGGCGGTTTTACGCGTGTATGCGTCATGCCCAATACCAACCCGCCGTTGGATTCACCGGAGGCTATCCGATTTGTCATAGAGAAAGCGGAGAATTTACCTGTTTACATCCACCCAATTGGAGCTTTGACCAAAGGTCAAAAGGGGAGTGAACTCACGGAAATGGGAGCCATGGCGGATGAAGGAGCGATCGCTTTTAGCGATGACGGGATTCCCGTAGCTGATGGTGAAGTCCTTCGATTGGCGCTTGAATACGCTCGTATGACCGGAAAACCGGTGATTAACCACGCGGAAGATCCGAAAGTGCGGAATAACGGTCAGATGAATGAAGGACCTGTGAGCACACGGTTAGGATTAGTCGGAAATCCTGTGCAGGCGGAGGGCGTGATGGTTTATCGGGATACGGAGCTGTCCAGACTCACATCGGGGCGTTTGCATGTTCCTCACGTTAGTACTGCAGTCTCAGCGGACATCATTCGTCAGGCAAAATCGGAATCCGATATTACCGCCGAAGTGACACCTCACCATTTATTCTTCAACGATGAAGCATTGACCACTTATGACAGCAACCTGAAGGTGGCGCCGCCCATTCGCTCAGAGAAGGATCGGAAAGCTTTGGTTAAAGCGCTTGCCGCAGGAGTGATCGACTGTGTGGCCACCGATCATGCACCACACACCCGGGAAGAGAAAGAAGCCACCTTTTCCAATGCGCCATTCGGGATGATCGGACTGGAATCGGCCTTTGGTGCTGTGAATAAAGTCCTCAGTAATGAAACTAAGCTCAAATTGGTGGACATTCTGAAATTGTTCACCGTGAATCCACGGAAAATAATGGGATTTTCGGAAGATGTGCTTCGTGTCGGGTCGCCTGTGGAATTAACGGTGTTAAACCCGGATGCGGAGTGGAGGTTTCGGGAAACGGACATTGCTTCCCGGTCGATCAACTCACCCTTTGTGGGAAAAACCCTCAAAGGGCAAGTGTTGATGACTCTGGCGAAAGGAACCTGGGCGATCCGGTAACTACTTTTCAGCAGTGACTGTAATACTGTAAATCCCGAAGCCTTTTTCCTTTAGTTTTTGGATTTCGGTTCCCGAAACATATTCCCGAAGGATATCGTCCGGAATAGTGATTTCCCGCCGTTTGGGAACCTGAATATTGGTAAATCCGGTTTTCCGGATGATGTCCAGGTATTTCGTTCCCTGAACAGCTCCGGAAACACATCCGGCATACATTTCCGCTGATTTGCGAAGATTGTCCGGTAATGTTCCTTCCAGTACAATATCGGATACACAAAAATGCCCGCCCGGTTTTAAGATGCGATGAATTTCTGCGAAGGCTTTGGGTTTATCCGGAACCAAGTTTAAGACACAATTGCTGATTACCACATCAGCCAGGTTATCGGTGAGGGGCAGGTTTTCAATCTCACCCAGTTTAAAAGACACATTTTTGTAGTCCTGCTTCAGATTATTCCGATTGGCCAGATTGACCATGTCTTCCGTCATGTCAATGCCGATGACGCTCCCGGTTTCGCCTACGACGGAACGGGCGATGAACACATCGTTCCCGGCGCCGGAACCCAGATCAACAACTGTGTCGCCTGGTTTCATATCGGCAAATTCGGTGGGAACACCACAGCCTAAACCAAGGTCAGCTTCATCGACATGTCCCTTAATTTTGTTATAATTTTCACCAATCATGTTTACACCGGCAGCCGGTCCCGAATCGCAACAACTGGTTACAGCTGGACCACAACAGGACGACCGGGACTTCCGGGCAATGGCTCCGTACTTGTCTTTGACCATTGCTTTGATTTCAGCAGACTGATTCATAGAGTTTTCCTCAATATTATGTGTTCAGTATTATTTAGCTTATCGTATATCGTAAAAATACGATAATTAAAAATATAAAAACAAGGAAATGAAGTAGTAATTATCGGGAACTGAGTTTAAAGTGCTAAGAAATAAATTTCCGGAGCATCCCAAATTGACACTGAATTTCAATCCAAATATCGATAC
>CAZJWP010000146.1:0-2388 GCA_964549745.1 uncultured bacterium
ATTACGGCAGCGAATGCTTCAAAAATTAGTGATGGAGCGGCAGCGCTTGTGGTGATGAATGAAGAGACCGTAAAAGCAAAGGGTATCAAACCACTGGTTCGGGTTGTAGCCCAGGCCAGCGCCGCACATGAACCTCAGTGGTTCACCACAGCTCCTGTGAAAGCCATTAAAAAATGTCTGACAAAAGCGGATTTGTCTGCCAGCCGGATTGATCTTTGGGAAATCAACGAAGCCTTTGCTCCTGTAGCCATGGCGGCTATGGATTCGTTTGATCTGGATCCGGCAAAAGTCAATGTACATGGTGGCGCGATTGCTATTGGACATCCACTCGGAGCCAGCGGCGCCCGAATTTTGACAACCCTGGTTCATGCCATGGAACAACGAAAAGCCCGGTACGGTTTAGCTACACTTTGTATTGGCGGTGGTGAGGCATCGGCCGTTATCGTGGAGGCGTGTTAATGGATTTTACATTGACGCCCGAACACGAACTGGTTCAAAAAACAGCCCGTGATTTTGCCCGTGACGAATTGGCCCCCGGTGTGATCGAGAGGGACGATAAAGCCATTTTCCCGGCGGATCAGATCAGGAAAATGGGTGAACTTGGATTTATGGGCATCATGGCACCGGAAAAATGGAACGGCGCCGGGATGGATGTGCTGAGTTACGTGATTGCCATGGAAGAAATTGCCCGCGCGGATGCATCGGCTGCAGTGGTTATGTCTGTAAACAATTCCCTGGTCATTCAAATATTAATGGATTGGGGCAATGACGAACAAAAAGACAAATATTTACCCAAACTGGCTGCAGCGGAATGGATCGGCGGATTCAGTTTATCGGAACCGCAATCCGGTTCCGATGCCAGCAATATGCGGACTTTCGCTCAAAAGGACGGGAATGACTACATTCTGAACGGAACTAAAAACTGGGTGACCAACGGAATTAATTCCAGTATGGTTATTGTATTTTGTTTGACGACCAAAGGTATTGGTTATAAAGGTATTTCTGCATTTATCGTGGAGAAGGGAACCCCCGGATTTTCCACCGGTGAAAAGGAGAATAAACTTGGAATCCGTGGATCGGACACCAGTGAACTTTATTTTGAAGACTGCCGCGTTCCTGCTGAAAATATGATCGGGAATGAAGGCGAGGGATTCCGGATTGCCATGAAAACCCTAAACGGCGGGCGAATCGGTATCGCCGCTCAGGCGTTGGGTATCGCCCAGTCGGCGCTGGACCACAGTATCGCGTATGCGAAAGAGCGGAAGCAGTTTGGGAAAACGATCGCCGAATTCGGCGCTGTCCAAAGTAAAATTGCCCAAATGGGAACCCGGGTCGATGCCGCCCGGCTCCTGATCTATCGGGCCGCTTTTTTAAAAGATCAACACCAAAACTATGTTAAAGAAGCGGCAATGGCAAAGTTGTTCGCATCACAGACCGCCATGGACGCATCCCGCGAATGTGTTCAAATTCATGGCGGCTACGGGTATATGCAGGAATTTGGTGTTGAACGGTTAATGCGGGATGCGAAAATCACACAAATCTATGAAGGTACATCGGAAATTCAGGAGATGGTTATCGCCCGCGAACTGATGAAATCCTGACTATGAAAATGTACCCCAAACTTAACGAATTATTCCTGGAGGATTATTATGACCGCAGTATTTGATGCCATGAAAAAACGGAGTCATGAAGAAGTTGTTTTTTGTAACGACGATAATTCCGGATTAAACGCCATCATAGCCGTTCACGACACGACTATCGGACCGGCGCTGGGCGGCTGCCGGATGTTTCCCTATACATCCGAAGAGGATGCGCTTCGGGACGTTTTAAGACTTTCCCGCGGGATGACGTATAAAGCAGCTATTGCCAATCTGAATCTTGGCGGCGGGAAAGCCGTGATTATCGGGAATTCAAAAACCGATAAATCCGAACTGTTGTTCCGATCCTTCGGCCGATTTGTGGAAGGACTTAGCGGCCGGTATATTACCGCCGAAGATGTAGGCACCAGCGTCAAAGATATGGAATGGGTCCGAACTGAAACGCGCTATGTCACCGGTATTTCCCGCGCCCTGGGGGGAAGCGGCGATCCTTCTCCGGTTACGGCTAATGGCGTCTATGTCGGTATGAAAGCAGCCGTTAAAAAATCGACGGGCAAGGAATCATTAGAGGGACTTACTATCGCGGTGCAAGGCCTGGGTCATGTGGGTTATCATTTGTGTAAAAACCTGGCTAAAGATGGCGTCAAACTGGTTGTGACCGATGTGGATAAAGATGCGCTGGAAACAGTCTCCAAAGAATTCAATGCCGAAGTTGTGGAACCCGATGCCATTTACGATGTGGATATGGATATATATGCACCTTGTGCTTTGGGTGCAACCATCAATGATG
>CAZJWP010000146.1:2488-4237 GCA_964549745.1 uncultured bacterium
GATGTGGATATGGATATATATGCACCTTGTGCTTTGGGTGCAACCATCAATGATGATACACTTAAACGTCTGAAATGTTCGATCATTGCCGGGTCAGCCAATAATCAATTGGAAACAGAATCGGTTCATGGTCCGCAATTGACAGAAAAAGGAATTCTGTATGCACCGGATTATGCCATCAATGGCGGCGGATTGATTAATGTTGCCAATGAAATAGAAGGATATAATCGGGACCGGGCATTCAAACAAACCGAAGGGATCTACGATACGCTTATGGCCATTTTCACAGTTGCTGAAAATGAAAATGTAGCCACTTACGTTGCCGCAAACCGAGTAGCAGAACAAAGGATGGAAGCGCTTGCAAGATTGAAAAATATTTACCTGCCTCGCCAGAATCCCATGTCTAAACGTGACCACAAATAAGCGGCATCCACGGCACCTTGCGCGTGTTGCGGTTTTCCAGGGTTTGTATGCCCTGGAGATCAGCAATGAGCCGCTCAACAAAATTATCCACGATCTGTGGGATCGTTATTCTTTCGAAAAACCGGCCAGGGAATACGTTCAGCATTTGCTGAATCAGGTTGCTGATCATTCTTCCTGGATTGAGGAATCGATAAAAAGTCATCTGCAAAATTGGGATTATGAACGGGTTGCCCTGCTGGATAGGCTGATACTGGAAATGGCAATCACGGAAATTTATTTTGCTTCCGATATTCCACCCAAAGTATCTATCGCTGAAGCCATTGAGATTGCCAAGGAGTACAGCACTGAAGAAAGTTCCGCATTTGTAAATGGTATACTGGATGCGGTGTATAAAGAATATCAGTTGTCCCGCTCTCAAAATCAAACCTGATTTCACGTTCTTAATTCCGGTACGATTGTTTCTATTCAAATTGAAGGAAACTGTCATCCTATTCCAACGTTATTTTGCCTTAAATTTATACTTTGAAAAAAATCGAGAATTATGCTGCAAAACATCCTAACAAAATTCTTCGGCACCAAATCTGACCGTGAGGTTAAATCTCTCTGGCCATTGGTCAAAGAAGTCAACGGTTTTGCCGAAACCCTGAAAGACAAATCCGATCAGGACTTGGTTGACCGCACCAATGAATTACGTGAATTCGTTATTTCCAAACGGGAATCTGCCCGTGAAGAGCTGGAAGAAAAAAACCTGGATCGGGAGGAATTTGACAAACGTGTTTTAGCCGCCGAATCGGAGGCGTTGGATTCAATTATGGTGGAAGCCTTTGCAATCGTGAAGGATACCTGTCGGCGAATGGTCGGCGAAACCTGGAAGATTACGGGTCAGGATATCACCTGGGATATGGTTCCTTACGATGTGCAGATCATCGGAGCGATCATTCTACACCGTGGGAAAATCGCTGAAATGAAAACCGGTGAAGGAAAAACCCTGGTGGCCACAATGCCGATTTACCTGAATGCACTCACCGGCCGCGGTGTCCACATTATTACCGTAAACGATTACCTGGCGCAACGGGATGCGGAGTGGATGGGAACAATATTTAAACGGCTGGGATTATCGGTGGGGTTTATTGTGAATTCGCTGGATAATGACCAGCGCCGCGAAGCCTATGCTTCTGATATCACTTACGGAACCAACAACGAATTTGGGTTTGATTATCTCCGTGACAATATGTCTTTATCACCGGAGGACCAGGTACAACGTGGTCATTTTTACGCCATTGTAGACGAAGTTGACAGTGTTCTGATCGATGAAGCAAGAACACC
>CAZJWP010000147.1:0-4207 GCA_964549745.1 uncultured bacterium
AATGATTCAACCACGGCCATAGACCGTGGTTTTCTCTATATCGGGATAAAAAAGTCTGATTGGAAACCGTTTCAAAGGTTTGACTTTCTTAACTTTAACAATGAAACAAATACAAATAATTGCACACGGGGGCCCGGACCGGCTTCAGCCGGTGGAAATTCCTGATCCAAAGCCAAAAGCAAATCAGGCCGTCATTGATGTTCATTACTCCGGGATTAATTTTGCCGATATTATGTGTCGGATCGGCCTGTATCCCAATGCGCCAAAACCGCCCTTTGCGCCCGGATATGAAGTAACGGGGATTGTCAAATCTGTCGGAGAAAATGGCGATGAAACGTGGGTTGGGAAACCTGTTTTGGCGCTTACGAATTTCGGCGGCTATGCCGATCGCGTGTGCGTCCCGATGTCCCGGATCGTTCCCCTGAAAGATGAATCGGAATGTGCCTGGGCCGTTGCGCTGCCGGTGAATTATATTACCGCCGAATTGATGCTTTTTCGACAAGCAGCATTACGAAAAGGTGAATGGGTGCTGATCCACGGAATCGGAGGCGGTGTCGGTGTGGCTGCGCTTCAATTGGCTTTGAATGCGGGCGCAAATGTGATTGGGACAGCATCATCCTGGAAGCACGAACGATTGCGGGAATTGGGCGTGAAATATTTGATCGATTACCACAATGAAGATGTTTTGGCCAAAGTAAGCGGATTTACCGACAATAAAGGTGTAGACGTTGTGTTGGATCCCATCGGCGGGAAGAACCTGAAATTGAGTTATAAGTCTTTGAATAGTCTTGGACGGTTAGTGGCCTATGGATTTTCCACCGCCGGAGATCAACATAAAAGGTGGTGGCATATTCTCCGGGAATACCGGGCCACACCCAAATTCAATCCCGTGGGAATGATGCAGCAGAATAAGGGTGTATTTGGATTCCATTTGGGATTTTTATGGGACCGTGAGTCGGAATTAAAGAATATTCTAAGTTCACAAATACAATCTGTTAGAGACGGAGACCTAAAGGTATTTATTGATCAGGAGTTTCCCCTAATAAAGGCAGGGGATGCGCATCGATACATCCATGACCGGAAGAATTTTGGAAAAGTGGTTTTGGTAAATCAAATATCAGAGTCCGGTGAATCAACTAACTGAGGAAGTTGTTCGCTGTCGTGCTTGTCCCCGAATAGTGGAATTCAGGGAGACAATAGCAGCACAAAAACGAAAACAATACCAGGATTGGGAATATTGGGGAAAACCGGTTCCCGGTTATGGACAAAAAGATGCCAAATGGATGATTGTTGGTCTGGCGCCTGCCGCTCATGGCGGAAACCGTACAGGGCGCGTGTTTACGGGAGATAAATCAGCCACATTTTTATTCCGGCATTTACATAAAGCCGGATTATCCAATTTAGCAGACTCACGATCGCGGGATGATGGATTAATCCTGAAAAACGGCTATATCACGGCCGTATTAAAATGTGTTCCGCCGCAGGATAAACCCAAAGCGGATGAACTGGCGAATTGTCGTCCTTATTTTACGCGGGAATTGGAAGCGCTTCAGGATGTTAAACTCATCCTGGCATTAGGCCGGATTGCTTTCGACGGTATTTTGAAATATTATCAAACCGGTTTTGAGATTAAAAAAAAGGATTTTCCTTTTGGACACGGCCATGAATTTGATTTACCCGATGGTCGTCGATTAATCAGCGCATATCATCCCAGTCCGCGAAACGTAAATACGGGACGGCTCACATCCGGTATGTTTCTGGATATTCTCAATCGTTGCAAGGAGGTTGTACGCATATGAAAAAGGGAATTTTATTTATCCTGTTGATGTCCATGGCCTTGGGTCAGGAATACACCAAGCTGACCCTGGATGATGTTTTTTCATCCTTTTTTAAATACCGGCCTTTTTCAGCCCGATGGTTACCCGGTCAGGATCGTTTCGCCTTCGAAAAGACCGATTCGATCAATGGAACATCGATTTATTCCACTGACCCGATTAAGGGCGATACTGTGATGATGGTCCGGGGGAATGATATTCGCTATGGTGATTCCACCCTGGAATTCTCCCAATGGCATTTCAGCAACAACTTAAATCGATTGTTACTGCAAAGCGGGACAAGACGGATTTGGCGCCGTTCCAGAACCGCTCAATATTTTGTATACACTCCGGACGATCAATCCGTGATTCAATTGGCGGATGGGAAATACCTCCGGAACGTAAAATTTTCGCCCAACGGCGACCGGGTTGCCTATGTGAAAAATGACAATAATCTGTATGTCTACGATCTTGTAAAGCACAAAGAATACCGCATGACAAGGGATGGATCGGAAACCATTTCAAACGGTGAGTTTGGATGGGTGTATGAAGAGGAATTCGGTACGTACGATGCTTACCGCTGGTCACCGGACAGCAAATATATCGCATTTTGGCGCGAGGATGAAACACAGGTGCCGAAGTATCCGCTGGTCGATTACATGTCTTTATATCCGAAGACACAATATGTACGCTATCCTAAAGTAGGGGAAACCAATCCCAGCATGAAAATCGGAGTAAAAAAAGTAGGCTCCTGGTTTACCAAATGGATGAAACTCCCGGATGATTCCAATATCTATTATCCCCGTCTATACTGGGTGCCGGGGCAAAATGGTAACGATTCGGATCATCTGCTCATCATGAAGTTGAATCGCCTTCAGAACGACCTGGAATTGGTTTCAGCAAATATCCATTCGGGAGAAGCACATACCATTTACGAAGATACCGACCCGGCCTGGGTTGATGTAACTGACGATCTCCATTATTTGTCAGATGGTAGTTTTATCTGGACATCGGAGAAATCCGGTTATCGGCATATTTATCTTATTTCTGGTGATGGTAAATCCGAAACACAGCTCACATCCGGTGATTGGGAAGTCAAACGCATTGTGGATGTGGATGCCCGCGGCGGGTGGATCTATTTTTACAGTACGCGTTCCTCAACAACCGGACAAGGTCTGGACCGTGTTCATATGGCCACAAAAAGTATTGAGAGCATAACACCGGAGGCCGGTTGGCATTCGACGACGATGGCGCCCGGTCATGATCTTTTTATTGATTCGTGGAGCAGCGCTTCTCGTCCCTCAACCAAACGGCTTAAACGTATTGATGGTCAGATTGTAAAAACCTTTATCGAACCCGATACCAGCGATCTCCGGAAATTTGGTTTCACGTTTCCACGATTTTTCCAAATCGCAACATCCGATGACAGTACACTGCTCAATGCCATGATTACTTTGCCACGCGATTTTGATCCGTCCAAAAAGTATCCGGTTCTTTTCTATGGATACGGCTGTCCGACAAATCAGGTGGTTCAGGACTACTGGGGTGGATTCCAGGTCTATTGGAATCAATATATGAGTCAACATGGAATCATTCTGTTCTCGGTTGATAACCGGGGCACAGGTGGACGCGGAAAAGCATTTAAAGACAAAGCTTACGGTGATATTTCAAAATACATGGTCAACGATCATATTGATGCCGTGAAATACCTGCGATCATTGCCCTATGTTGACCCGGACCGGATCGGAATCTGGGGCTGGAGCGGCGGCGGTTACCTTACCAGCATGTGCCTGACAAAAGGCGCTGATTATTTTACCATGGGATGCGCCGTGGCGCCGGTGATCGATTTTCGGTTATACGACACGATTTGGACTGAACGTTACATGGGTTTGCTCTCCACAAATTCAGCGGGATATGACAGCGCCAGTGTATTGACCTATGTGGATCGATTGAAAGGAAAATTGCTGCTGTCACATGGCACCGGAGATGATAATG
Source organism: uncultured bacterium (assembly GCA_964549745.1). Lineage (GTDB taxonomy): Bacteria > Fidelibacterota > Marinisomatia > Marinisomatales > J089 > J089. The sequence goes on from CAZJWP010000147.1 coordinate 3,810, forward strand.
TCCATTTCCAGAATTCACTTCAGATGGTGAATACCTGTATTTCGAAGAACAAGCAGATTGATATCCAGATTTACCCGAACCGGAATCACGGGATTTATGGTGACAATGCCACTCGCTATTTGTACACCAAACTGACGGATTACATTCTGCAAAACTTGTAGGCTTGTTTCGGCGTTTGGATTGTCCTAATTTTGCGCCGCTTTTTGAATAAGAATTGGGGCCATAGTCCGGCTACATTTCATTACGCCGGATAAATCAGGCTACACTTCGTTACGCCGGATAAACTCAGTTGGGGAGTGATCCCGATTTATCGGGGATGATTGTCAGTTCTTTTAAATAAAATTTGGGGCCATAGCTCAGTTGGGAGAGCGCTTGAATGGCATTCAAGAGGTCGTCGG
>CAZJWP010000148.1:0-4119 GCA_964549745.1 uncultured bacterium
TGCTACGCCGGACAAGGATCCCGTCTGGCTCCACAAACCCCCGATTTTTTCGGGGATTTTTATTTAGTGATATATGCTTCCGAATATGTATTTGTTTAAAGAAAGCGTCGGTTCTCCGTCTACGCTTTGCTACGCCGGACAAGGATCCCGTCTGGCTCCACAAACCCCCGATTTTTTCGGGGGTTTTTTTATATTTGAGGAGAGCGTCCCGAACTTGCTTCGGGAAGGTCGTCGGTTTCCCGATAAATCGGGATCTGGCTCCACAAATCCCCGATTTTTTCGGGGGTTTTTTTATATTTGAGGAGAGCGTCCCGAATCTGCTTCGGGAAGGTCGTCGGTTCTCCGTCTACGCTTTGCTATTTATCCGGCGTAGCCTGAAAGGTGAAGACAGACGCCGGACCGGCCCGATGGATCGGGATTTTACTTTTTATTGATCAAATAAACCGCCATTATCGCCAGGAATCCACCACCAATGGTGGTAAGCGTAAAAGGTTCGGACAAAATCCACCATGCAAAGAACATGGCGCTGACCGGGACGACAAAGATAAACGCGCTGGACTTTTCCGACCCCAAGGCTTTGGTGGCAAAGAAATAGACCGTCGTTCCAAAAGCCATGGCACCGATTGATACGGCAAACAGATTCAGCCAGAAAATCCAGTCCAGAGCGAAAACACTTCCGATTCCGTGCGCCAATGAAAAGGGGAGCGCCAATGCACCGGCTACCCAGTAGGTAATCAAACTAAAGGTCATGACGCTGATGGAATCCCGAACCTGTTCGGTGACAACCGTGAGAAACGCCCAACTGACAGCACAGAGTAAAAAGAAACCGTTCCCACTTTGGAACAACTCCGACCAACTGGTGTGCCAAATTCGGATAATCAGCAGACCGCCCAGTATCCCCAGTACCAAACCAAAATAATCCTTTCGTTTTAGCGATCGATGAAACCAAAAGGAGGCCAGAAAAGTGGTCAGGATTGGATTCAATGTGGTAACAAGAACTCCGCCCGTGCCGGCCAACCCAAGATGTGAACCGAGGAAAAAGAATAAATTGTATGAGGCGATGAGAATCCCGCCCAGGACGGCTCCCCAAACACCGCGAGTGTCATTTATCTTCCATTGTTGACTCAGAAATACGACCGGAGTAAAAAACGCACTGGCTAAGAAAAATCGCCAGAAAATCAAATGCGCCACAGAAATATCGTAGCCGGCCAGGATATGCCCGTTGCTCCAGGACAGTCCCCAGGTCAACATGGCAATGATGGCAAGAAGGGTGAGACCCAGTGTGGAAGGTTTGCGAATATTCATGACAAAATTGGCGTGAGTATAATACCGGAAAATCCTGCTATCAAAGCCAAATACATTGTATTGTAAGCAAACATCCCTCAACCTTTGCTAAAGCTACGGTTGACAGGTCTAATTCTCTCCGGTCCAGCCGCCTGGCTCTATTAAGGGGACTTTGAGGACGACTCGTGAATTCCTCCTTTTCAAAAGGGCGTGCCGGGGGATTTTGATACTTGAATGAGATTCATGACCTTGATCAAAAACCAAAGTCGCATTCGAAAGATTTAATGGCAAAAAAAGCCTCCCGTGAAAAATGAATTCTCCGGAAGGCTGTATTGTAAAGAATGATCTGAATCAGGAGCCGAAGGTGAAATTCTCCGGTAAATCCGATTCAGGTGTTCCGTCGGGAACCCAGGACAAATCCAGGATGGTGTAGGTTGGATTCTTCGTATTGAAGATGGGAACAACACGCATTCCGATTTCCGGTTCGCCCACGGACAAATAACCCATCAGGATCGTTGACACACCATCGAATTCCACATTGATGAATCTGACAGGTTTTTTCAGGGTATTGAAAGCGCCGGTTCGTTCTGTGACCATGAACGTGTGTACCTTGGCTGTTTTCCGGGCCAGATCGGTCACATCCAGAATAGTATTTTTCCCCAGGCAATCGGGGCAGTGGACCATGAAAGGAACATGAGTGGTTCCCGTATGTTCACAATCGGGATTTTCGCATTTTGTCCCCAGAAGCCGGCCTTTCCCCAAAGATTCAAAGAAGGGCGCTTCACCGCCATACGTATGGATGTGGGTGATGTCTCTTGGATTGGTTACACCGACCAGCTTGCCGGATTCATCCCAAATCGGGGAATTGGGGATGATGTAGGAAAAAGCGCCTTGTACACGGTAGCGCCCGTTTTGGACTTTTACGGTTCCTCTTGGTTCACTCATCATGAATTCCTTTCCAGTAAATGATTGGGATCGGCCAGTACGGTGGCCGTCACGTGGCTGCCCACACCGGCATGACTGATCGCCAGACCGCGGTGTGCGTCTTTCACCTGCAAGTTGGTCCAGTCACTTGGTTTTTCGCGTCCGAACGCTTCCCATTTTTTCGGGTTACTGTGCATTTCTTCCCAGCGATTCCAAAGGTGCTGACCGACTTCCACGGCCTGCATAATTCCGGTGGCGCCGACCGCGTGCATATTGCCGATCAATCCGCCGGAGAGATTTGCCGGAAGTTTTCCCGGTTGCCCCGTATTGGGGTTGGTATGGTAACAATCGCCGCTTTCCACGTAAGTCCGGCCTTCACCATAGGGACGAATGCCAATATCTTCGTAAGTCTGGATATCACTGATGGTAAAGGCATCATGCAGCTCAACCAAATCCAGATCCGTGGAAGGATCGGTAATTCCCGCCATGCGATAAGCGTAATAGGCGGCCATACGGGCGGCCAGGAATCCGGTGAATCCGGGATAGCGTTCGCCGCCGGGGAATCGATCGCCAAGATCGTCGTATTGATCCGGAGTTTCGTTGGGCAGGAGGGGAATCTCCATATTGCGCCGGTCGGCAGGCCGTAGGGTATGACTTCCGGCGGCCACATAAACGCGCAAGGGATGGTCGGTAAGTTCGAAGGCAGTTTTCTCATCGCAGAAGATAGCGCAGGCGGCGCCCACGCTCATCAAACAACAATCCAGCGCTCGAAGCGGATGCGCAACGACGGGTGAGTTTAGCACATCGTCCACGGTAATTTTCATGGCGCCGTGTGCGTGTGGGTTCATGCGGGCATAACCACGATTTTTCACGGCGATTTCCGCCATAGTGCGGCGGAAGGAATCTTCGGATTTCCCGAAAACCTGCCAGTACTTCTGGGCCATGACGGCATAATAACCGGTATAAATGTGACCCAACGGTGTTTCCCAGTCCTTGTCGGCGGCGGCGGCGATGTAGTGGTTGCCTTCGTCGGTGGGCACTTCATCCATGCGCTCCCAACCCATGGCCAGAACACAATCGGAGTAACCGGAAGCGACGGTTTTGAAGGCTTCCCAAAGGGTGGAACCGCCGGTGGCGCCGCCGGTCTTGATCCCTGCGTTGCCGAGGGGATCCAGCCCTAAGCGATCGTGGACCAACGCTTCACCCAGCAATTGATCGCCAAAATGATCGGCGAAGTGTCCGTAATAGGCGGAGTGAATGTATTTCTTCAGATCTTTCGGCGAATAGCCGATAAAGTTGGCCGCTTCGGTAAACGCATCGATCACCAGTTCTTCGGTACGTTTTTCCGGAATCGCTCGATCAAACTTGGACATCCCGCCGGTGACCATATAGACGGGCCGGCTCATCTTTGGGATACGGAGTTGTCGTTCGCTAAAGGTAATCATGGAATTCCTCTGTTTTAATGTTTAAGTAGATTTCCCCCGCAGGGAAGATGAACAGGTAAGTTCGTATAACACCCTAAAATTTAAACAGACAGGAGGTGAGAGGTAACGGAGAATTGAGATAAATATTCAAATCAATGTTGATCAAATCTTGAGTAAACACATTGCGTCCCCTGGTCCGGGTCCGTTTACGGTAATTCCACTCGATCCAATGGAGTCCCACGGGAAAATCCCACGCAAACTTCCCATGTCAATCCGTATACCGTTTTCAATGAGCATCTCATCCAACATGTATAGTTCAACATTCGAAATTTGACAAACGGCGGACCTAATTGTACATTCCCTTTGTCATCAAACAATCAAATCCGAATTTAGAAGAGGGAAGAATGATGTTTAGAATCCGAAATATGACAGTGGGAAAATGCGGTATAATTATTAGTTAGAGGTTTTAAAACAATGAAACTATCAT
>CAZJWP010000149.1:0-3926 GCA_964549745.1 uncultured bacterium
TTCAGGAAGACTTATCGGTCATAAAACGGATTATGGAAGATTCCCGGGAGAATCTGTACAACTACGGGATAAACCTTGTTGTATGGGGAGCCCTGGTTATCTTTGCTTTATTGCTGACTTGGTATAATATTGAGGTCAACTTCCTACTACCCAATTACTGGTACTGGATTCTGGCCTTTGGCAGCGGGTTTGCATTTGAATATACTTATGGCAGGAGAGTCCTTTCCAGAATGCCCGTGATGCAGCTTTCTGGTCGAATAGGAAGCACACTTTGGTTAGCGATACTGGTGACAATGGTATTATTTGGTGTTTTTGGCACGATCACAGGCGTATTGACACCGGAAAGCATAGGCGCAGGTATTGCAGGCTTATTGGCTGTTGGATACCTGGTCACCGGAGAGATCATTGGCGTTCCATGGGTGAAACGATTGGGGTATGGTTGGTGGATTGGAGTTGTCGCTTTATTATATAGTTCAGATTCTACCCATATATTAATCATGGCATTTTTAATGTTTGTGCTGCAGTTCATACCGGGCGTCATTTTGCTCATCCGGGGACCCATGAATGACTGATTTTGGCTATCAGCAAATCGACGATTTAATTCACTCACGCATTCGTCTATCAATAATCGCATTGCTTGCCAGTTGTGAAGAAGCCACGTTTGTATACATCCGGGAAAAAACCGGCGCCACCGATGGGAATCTCAGTGTTCAGCTTCGAAAGCTGGAAGCAGCATCTCTGGTTTCAGTCGTGAAAAAATTTGTTCATCGCAAACCCGTATCCACCTACAAAATCACAAAATCCGGGCGTGATGCCTTTCAGAATTATATAAACCAAATTGAATCTTTATTGCATTCGGGAGAAAACTTATGAAAATTAAATTTGTAATTCTATTCTCTTTCATTACCGCCGCTGCCTTTTCGGATACCGGTACAATTATGGGAACCATCGTCGATTTAGCCACTCAGCAACCTTTACCAGGCGTTAACGTTCTGGTGGAAGGGACGCAACTGGGGACTGCCTCCGATATAAAAGGACATTTTTCGATTGATCGTGTGCCTAACGGATTTTACCATGTCCGGTTCAGCGCCATTGGATACGAACCTTTGGTAAAATTGGATATTCGCGTCGTATCCAACAGACCGGCCATTATCAATGCGGAATTGGTACAACAATCAGTTGAGTTGCAAGGGGTAACGGTTTCTCGTGCTTATTTTGAAAAAGAAAAAGATGCAATCGTTTCCAGCCGCACAGTTGACCTCAACGAAATTCGACGGGATCCCGCCGGGGCGATTGATATCCAACGAATGATGCAAGCGCTTCCTTCAGTTGTATCGGCTTCCGACCAGCAAAATGAAATTGTTGTCCGTGGCGGTGCACCTGGTGAGAACCTGTTTATTATGGATAATATTGAAATCGCCAATCCGAATCATTTCAGTCAACCCGGAACCGGCGGGGGCCCGATAAACATGATCAACACCCTGTTTATCGACCGGGTCGATTTTATGGCCGGCGCTTTTCCCGCAAAGTACGGCGATAAAGCTTCCAGTGTTATGGATATCTCTCTTCGGGAGGGTAGCCGAACGATGCACAGCCAGGATGTGGATATGAGTATGGCTGGAATCGGTATCAATATCGAAGGACCTATTGCCAATGGCCGTGGATCCTATTTGTCTTCGATTCGGAAAAGTTATTTAGATTTGATTATTGCCAATACGGGTTTGACGGCTATTCCCCGGTATTGGAATACTCAAACAAAATTGGTATTTGACATCACACCGACTGATAAATTGATGTTTAATTATATCTATGGCAATGACGGTATCAAACTTGAAGGTGAAAACAGCGCCTGGAGTCGGGGCGCTGAAAACGTTGATGTAAAAGATGATCAATATGACTACGGATTAACCTATAAAAAACTATGGGGAAAAAATGGGTTGACCCATTTGACAGTCGGAGGAACAAAAACGAATTACCATTATCGCGTCTATCGTCTTGATCAAAACGGTAAAAAACGCTATTATGCCAATGAGGATTTTGTTGAATGGGATTTTCAGGCCAGAAGTGGTTTTGTCTGGAAACCCAATAAGAAACTGGAACTGAGCGGAGGCTTGGACTGGAAGCAATTAGGTGTTAAGCATAACGCCTGGATAGATCAAGATACAGTTTGGGTTTATGGATATAGTTTTCCAACCGCGCCGGATACTTTTCAAGTCATTCCCGAAAGTGTCTGGAATTCTCAAGTCTTTCCAATTATCCAGAATGCTTACCCGGATTCCATATACGAAGACGGTCAGAGTGTCTGGCATTATTTAAGTCAAAATCCGGACGGTGGCTGGGATGAAGTACGATTTAGGAAGATGAACGTTGTCTCGATCTATGATTCCACCAAATCAGTTACAGCACTTTCTCACCCAAGATATGGGGGATACGCTCAATTAAAATTTCACATTTCCGAACATATCTATACAACCATCGGTCTAAGAGCAGGATATTTTGAATACACAAATTTTTCATGGTTAGCGCCAAGAATTGGGATTAATTATGCGGTAACACCGGCGACATCGTTCAGCCTGGCTTACGGACGCCACTACCAATCCCCAAATTTGCTTTTACTTGCCTTTGATGACGCGAACAGTTCATTGAAAAGTAAATACAATAATCAGATTGTTTTAGGCATGGAACACTTTTTCTCAAAGGATACACGGGGAACAGTCGAAGCATACTGGAAAGGGTATAATGATATCCCGGTGAATTATGCAGAAACTACGTTGGATCCAAGTGACCGGAGCTTCCAATTGGTTAATCTTGGTCAAGCAAAATCATATGGAATTGAATTATTCTTGCAAAAGAAAATGGCAAAAGATCTCTTCGGCACCTTTTCATATTCATGGTATCGTGCTTACGCAAAAGATGTACGCACAGGTAAAAATGACTATTATCCCCAAACATTTGATTTTCAACATGTTGTCAATTTAGTTGGTGGATATCGGATTCCGATGAAGGGAGCGAATATTGTTCCACTCCCAGAAAGAAATGGATTGGTACGGTTTATTGCCAAAACGCTTGGCTTGGGATCCGATGAACTGGAATTCTCAGTCCGGTATCGTTATGTAGGCGGAAAGCCGTACACACCACTTGTATATGATGAGCAGGTACAACGTTGGTATGAAGATCCAAATGCTAATTATAACACCGAAAGATTATTGGCATACCATCGTTTTGATTTTATGCTCATGTGGCATTCCCATTTCAAGCATTTCAATCTTGTTTCATATTTTGATATGCAAAATGTATTTAACCGCGATAACATTTGGGATATTCAAAACAATGCGGATGGAACACAATCAAATATCTATCAATACAAAGTGATGCCGGTTGGAGGTTTTACTTTGGAATTTTAGCCTCAATAAATAGCCTGTAGTTAAGGGGAATAATAAAGGGAGCCGGGAAGAAAATGAAGCCGGTAACAAGCTAGTTTCAGGTAAGTCAAACCTAAATATTTAAAATAAGAGTTGCACTATAACAAAATTCTTAAATTATTAGCAATAAAATTATTGTATGTATTTTGCAATCTTCTCTAAATTTCCCGGCTTTGCTATCCGCTAATTCGCAGAATGAGTCCAGGGTGAGTTCTCCAATCAAATCACGATCGAATCGGGGGGTTGCTTTTTTCCAACTTTGCCACCGTAGCTCAGCTGGTAGAGCAACTGATTTGTAATCAGTAGGTCGGGGGTTCGACTCCCTCCGGTGGCTCGATTCGCGATGTTATTTGAAACGTTTTTTGGGGAGATGGCCGAGCGGTCAATGGCAGCAGACTGTAAATCTGCCGGCGTACGCCTACGGAGGTTCGAATCCTTCTCTCCCCACGATGCGGGTGTAGCTCAGTTGGTAGAGCATCAGCCTTCCAAGCTGAGGGTCGCGAG
>CAZJWP010000150.1:0-3908 GCA_964549745.1 uncultured bacterium
GTATTAATTTGACAATTACTTTGTACATCTAATACACGGTAAATATAGATTTATATGCATGGATTATTATCCGCCAGGCCAGGATACTTTTCACTCTTTTATTTGTATATTGAACCTGCCAAATTTTACGATGAGCACCTACATCTTAATGAAAGTTCTGGAGTCCGCGCCCAGTCGATACGACAAGGGTATTAAACTCCTGACACTGGGTTCTCTGGACCCGGCTTATGATACGCTTGCCGATCAACTTAATCCCGGAGATAATGTATTGGATATCGGCTGCGGAACCGGAGCGCTTTCACTGCGTGCGGCGGCGAAAGGCGCCGTAGTCACCGGAATTGATATCAATCCGGAAATGCTGGAAATCGCCGCCAAACGTGCGGCGGAGTCGGACTGGCAGAATCGGTTAACTTTCAAGGAATTGGGTGTGGCTGAATTGAGCAATGAACCGGAGGATCAATACGATGCCATCATCAGCGGACTTTGCTTCTCGGAACTCACTTTTGACGAAGTTGATTATACATTGCGCCAGGCCTACCGGCTGTTGAAACCGAACGGACGGTTATTGATCGCCGATGAAATTCGCCCCGGGAATTCCGTCAAACGCATACTGAACGGCCTATTCCGGATTCCGTTGGTAATCATCACCTGGCTTATCACCCAAACCACCACCTCCGCCGTTTTGCATTTACCGGAGAGAACCCGGGCCGCTGGTTTTATCATCGATTCATCCGAAACCAATCGTATGGAAACCTTCCTTTCACTTCGGGCACATAAACCGGAGGTTTCAACATCATGACATTGCGCCGGCTTTGGATTGAAATCGTTCAAACAGCACTGCGCGGATTTCCCTTCCCCGCCAAAACCGGACTGATCGAGATCGGGCATCCGGACCGGAAATCTCCGGTCTTTCTCACCTGCAATTTCCAGTTGACCGTCGAACGGGTGAAGGACGCTCTGAAAGGAATGGACGCTTATTTACTGGTGGCCAACAGCCGTGGGATCAATGTCTGGTGCGCAGCCACCGGCGGGCATTTCACCAACCACGATGTGATTTCCGTGATCAAAACCAGCGGGATTGAAGACAAGGTGGACCGTAAAAAATTGGTGCTTCCCCAATTAGCTGCCACCGGGATCGAAACGTCGGTGATCAAAGAAAAAACAGGCTGGCATGCGGTCTGGGGACCGGTTTATGCCAAAGATATTCCCGCTTTTGTGGAACAGAAATATCACAAAACAACGGAACAAAGTCAGGTGTCATTTCCCCTCTTGCAGCGGTTGGAAATGGCGGTCATGTGGGCCTTCCCTTTCACCGTGATTGCGGCGCTGCTATTCGGATTTATCTGGCCCCATGTAGTATGGCCGCTGACCGGTTTGTTGTGGGGATTAGCGCTCACGATTTTCATCACCTTCCCGCTCTATGAGCGATGGCTTAATCCCAAGCGCGAAGGCTCGGCCATCAGTCCGTATACTATCATCTTCGATCTTGCCAGGATACCGTTTTTATTTTGGTGCCTGTTCATGATTATGTTGACCTGGGTGTTCTGGACAACCGGACAGTTTTCTATGGGACCGATCTTTAAATGGGGAGCAACCTCTTTTGCCGTGGTTCTCATGATCTCTATCGACCTCATGGGCAGTACACCTACGTACAAAAGCGGCTTGCACGATGATCGATTCTTAAAGATTGAACTGGATAAAGAACGTTGTAAGGGCGCCGGTTTCTGTGAACAGGTTTGTCCCCGCAATTGCTACACCGTGGATCATCATGCCAAGACCGCCGATATGCCCCGCTCCGACCTTTGTGTTCAGTGCGGAGCCTGTATTGTTCAATGTCCTTTTGACGCTCTGCAATTTATCAGCCCGCAAGGCGATACTATCGTGCCCGAAACCGTTCGGAAATACAAACTGAACCTCATGGGCAAACGCATGGTCAAAGCCTGATCGCCGCCCGGTGATCATCGGGAACCGAAAATAATTTCTATTTCTGCGAGCTGTGCTATTTTTCTACCGGATTAATCCCTACCTTTGCGCCCTCAAAATTGCCGGAAAAAATGACCGAACTCAGAAATATCGCTATTATTGCCCACGTGGACCACGGAAAAACCACACTGGTGGACCGCATCCTGCACCAGGTCAGGATGTTCCGTGAAAACCAGAATGTGAATGACCTCCTGCTGGATTCCAACGAACTTGAACGTGAGCGCGGATTGACCATCCTGTCCAAGAATGTGTCGGTTCGATACCAGGACGTGAAGATTAATATCATCGATACGCCGGGCCACGCCGACTTCGGCGGCGAAGTGGAACGTGTCCTGAACATGGCCGATGGTGTTTTACTGGTTGTGGATGCCTTTGAAGGTCCCATGCCCCAAACACGATTCGTGCTCCAAAAAGCATTGGCGCTGAATCTGAAACCGGTGGTGGTGATCAACAAGGTGGACAAACCCAATTGCGATCCGGATCGAACCCATGAAGAAGTATTCGACCTTATGGTGCATCTGGATGCCAACGATGAGCAACTGGACTTTCCGGTTGTTTTTGGTTCATCCAAGCAAGGGTGGATGGGACCGGATTGGAAACAGCCAACTACTGATGTCAGCTATTTACTGGATACGATCATCAAACACATTCCCCCGCCTCCGAACCAAAAGGGAACACCTCAATTGCAAATTACCTCATTGGATTATTCATCTTATTTGGGTCGGATTGCTGTCGGCCGCTTGTCCCGGGGAACATTAGCTGCGGGACAGGAAGTTTCGCTGGTGAAGCGATCCGGTGAAATCCACGCCGGGAAGATCAAGGAATTGTACATATTTGAGGGACTGGGAAAGGAAAAAGTAAAGTACCCGGTAGAAGCCGGAGAAATTGTAGCGCTGTTTGGACTGGAAAATTTTGATATTGGAGATACGGTTGCGGATTTCGAAGAACCGGAGGCGTTGACACCTATAAAGGTGGATGAACCGACCATGAGCATGGTCTTTACGATTAATACGTCGCCATTTTTCGGTCAGGATGGCAAGAAAGTCACGTCGCGCCGGCTTCGTGAACGACTGTTTCTTGAGACGGAAAAGAATATGGCTCTGAGAGTGGAAGTGAGCGACTCTCCCGATAGTTTTGACGTCTATGGCCGCGGGATATTGCATTTATCCATTTTGGTGGAAACCATGCGGCGGGAAGGCTTTGAATTCCAGTTGGGGCAACCACAGGTTGTCACAAAAAAAGTGGACGGCCAAACACTGGAACCGGTTGAAGCGCTTACCATCAATTTACCGGAAGTTCATCAGGGAAAAGTGATCGAAGCGGTGACCCGGTGCAAAGGTGAACTTCTAAACATCGAATTCCGCGGTGACCGGGTCAGCTTGTTATTTCGGATTCCGTCCCGGGGATTGATTGGGCTTTCCGGCAAGATTATGACCCTCACCCAGGGTGAAGCTGTAATGGCGCATCGATTTGAAAGTTTTCAACCCTGGCGCGGCGACATGAATGATCAGCGTAACGGCGCTCTTATATCGATGGAAACGGGAACGACTTATGCATACGCACTGGATAAACTCCAGGATCGGGGCAACTTTTTTGTGGATCCGGGTGAAGCCGTGTATCGCGGTCAGGTTGTAGGTGAACATACCCGGAATAAAGATATTGTGGTCAATGTCTGTAAGACTAAAAAGCTGACCAACATGCGTGCTTCCGGGGCCGATGCCAAGGCCCAGATTCGTCCGGCGCGGCAATTATCCCTGGAACAGTACATGGAATACATTCAGGGCGATGAATACCTGGAAGTAACTCCAAAACACCTTCGCGTACGTAAGATATATTTGGATCCAAAAGCCTGACATCCCCGCAGATTTTCCTATTATCCCGATATAGAGAAAACCACGGTCTATGGCCGTGGTTGAATCATTTTT
>CAZJWP010000151.1:0-3788 GCA_964549745.1 uncultured bacterium
AAAGTGATTGCACCACATTTACATTCTCCGGATCACTCCAGAAGTTGCGCACAGACTCGGCGACGATGGGCCCCACCTCCGAAATTGCTTCCAGCTCTTCCTCACCGGCGGATTGAAAAGCCTTGAGATCAGCATGAAACGCTTTTTCCAGGACCCGGGCCACGTGTTCACCCACGTTCCGGATCCCCAGCGCATAGATGAACCGGGCAAAAGTCGTCTCTTTTGAAGCATCGAGCGCATCCACCAAATTGGATGCCGATTTTTTCCCCAGCCGTTCCATTCCTGCCAATTGTTCCCGGGTTAAGCGATAGAGATCATCTACAGAACGGATCATTTCCGATTCCACCAATTGATCAATGATTTTAGTTCCCATCCCGTCGATGTCCAGGGCATTTTTGGACACAAAATGCTCGATCCTGCCTTTGATCTGCGCCGGGCAGGACAGGTTGGTACAGCGCGCCACCGCTTCGCCCTCGGGGCGGTAAACGGGATGATGACACACCGGACATTCGGAGGGAAAAACGTAAGGCTTCGCCTGCGGCGGACGCTTTTCTAATATGACTTTCACTACTTTCGGGATCACATCGCCGGCCCGTTCAATGAGCACCGTGTCACCGATACGGATATCTTTGCGCTGAATCTCGTCCTGGTTGTGGAGGGTGGCTTTGGAGACAGTGACCCCGCCCACATTCACCGGTTCCAGCAGGGCCACCGGAGTGATGGCGCCGGTGCGGCCCACTTGCACGTCAATATTGAGGAGTTTGGTGGTTTCCTGCCGGGCCTTGAATTTCCCCGCAATCGCCCAGCGCGGCGATCGGCTGCGGATGCCCAGTTCTTCACGAAAGGCAAATGAATTCACTTTGATCACGGCGCCGTCGATGTCGTACGCTAATGTCTCCCGTTGCGCTTCCAGACCGCGATAATACGTCAACACCGCTTCAATCCCGGTCACTTTTTGGATCAACGGATTTACAGGGAATCCCCACGCTTTCAAATGATCCAGAAATTCGTAATGGGTGGCGATGTCCACGCCTTCCAACCGTCCTTCCTGATAGCAGTTGATGCTCAGTTTTCGCTGCGCTGTCACCGACGAATCCAGTTGCCGGAGACTTCCGGCCGCCGCATTCCGCGGGTTGGCAAACAGCGGTTCGTTTTCTTTTTCCCGCCGTTCGTTCAGGGACTTAAAAGCAGCATGGGTCATGAACACTTCACCGCGGACATCCAGCACCAATGGGACCGGGTAGCGCTCAGTGCGAAGGTTTAGCGGAATGGCGCGGATCGTTTTCAAATTAGTCGTCACATTTTCCCCGGTGGTACCGTCGCCACGGGTAGACCCGTGAATCAGCTTCCCGTTTTCGTACACCAGTTCCACACCCAAACCGTCTAACTTGGGTTCCACAACATATTCGATGGATTCCAAATCCAGCAGCTTCCGGACCCGCTCATCGAAAGCCCGGAGTTCGTCCTCGTTCATGGCATTGGCCAGGGACAACATGGGAATGGCGTGAGTGATCTCGCCGAACGCTTTAGAAGGTTCAGCGCCAACCCGCTGCGTGGGCGAATCATCGGTAATTAAATCGGGATGGTCCTTTTCCAGCGCTTCCAGTTCGCGCATAAGTAAATCATATTCGTGATCGCTGACGGACGGGTCGTCCAGGACGTAATAGCGGTAATTGTGCTCCCGGATTTGTTCCCGGAGTTGATGAATGCGGTCTTCCGGGGAGTTATTTGCCATACTGTTCTTTACGCCATTCCCAGTATTTGATCGGATCGATCAGCGTTCGGTGTACCGGTTTGATCCGGCCCTGGTCATCCATGGGTGTGGCAAAGATTTCGAAATTTGTGAGCCGCACCGTAAAGAAATATTCTACCACAAAACCTCTGAATCGCCGTGGATTAAAATGGTAGGTGTATTGATCGCCGTCGCCCTTAAGCGGGATTTCGAGGTAAGTGTACATGCTATCGGTTTTGATATTAATTGCGACCGATTCAATGGAGTCGGCCGGGAAATCCACATACAATTCCAGATCGTAAGGCCGCCCCTGGAACATGATCTCCGGCGGTTGATGTATCATGCGGATCGTTTTAATGAACGGACCCGGATTGGATGGCGTCCATTGATCCGTATCCTGTGCCAGGAGGACCGAAAGTGACAACACAATCCAGGTGAATATCCGAATCTTAACCAAGCGCAGAATCCACCAGTTTATGGATGGAAAAGATTTCACCCAACGCCGGACGAAACGATTTGTGAATATAGTTTCCATCTTCGTCGAAATCGTACAATTCTAGGTATTTGTCCTTATTCTCCGAAATGTCTTCCAGCGCAGCCACCAGGGCATCCACATCTTCTTTGGTGTTGTAAACGCCCAGCGAAGCCCGCACCATCCCCGACTTCAATTTGGCCTTAACGCTCAGAATATTTTCTTCGCGATGAAGTTCCTCCGGAAGGTCCGCTCTGATCATTTCTTCCACATAGGGATGAGCGCAAAAGCATTCATTTCGCACAGCGATATTATGGTAATCGTTCAAAACCGCGGCGGTGAGGCCGTGATCCAGACCGAAAATATTTAAGGAAATCGATGCAGCCCGGGGGCAAACACCGGTATCGGTTTCACCGTAAACCATCACAGAAGGCAGGGCTTTGATTTTTGCCACGGCGTAGTTTATCAACTTCGATTCCTCTTCGAACAAAGCCTTCATTCCCACCCGATCCAAAATATCGAGGGCCACGGCTAATCCGATCGCTCCGGGAATGTTGGGCGTGCCTGCTTCTTCACGGTCCGGGAATTTTTTGGTGATCAGATATCGATCTACAAAAACCCGTTCCACCATTCCGCCGCCCACTTCCTCCGGCTCAATGGCGCTCAGGATGTCCTTCCGGCAGATCACCACACCGGGCGACCCGGGAACGTAAGTTTTGTGTCCGGAAAACACGAATGCATCCAAATTTTGTTCGGGATGATCGGGATTGGTGATAAATACCGGGAGATGCGCCACCATTTGGGCCCCGTCTACCAGCACCAGCGCGCCATAGCGATGAGCCAGTTCCGCCACTTTGTAAATCGGATTGATAATCCCGGTTACGTTACTTACACCCGTTACGGCCACATAGTTGATCCGGTCCTGATTTTCCTCCAGCGTTTTCTCAAGCTCAATCATGTTAATACAACCGGGCTGACCCTTGTGATCTTCCAGTGGAGTGTGAATCACTTGTTTCGCATGTTTGCGATGAGGCAGATCGTTGGAATGATGTTCCATGAGTGAGACCAGCACCGTGTCCCGGTCCGGTCGGAAATCGCGGAAAACCCGCGCCATGCGATTCATCCCGGCGGTGGCTCCGGAGCCGGTGAAAAAACAGGCATAAGTGTCAGGATCGGCATGAAGGAATTGGAGCACCTTGTCATGCGCCCAGCGATACAGTTGGGTGGACAGCTTGGCCGAAAAGTGCAGCATGCTATGCGTATTGGCGTAATGATGATAATAAGTTTCAACAACATCGTGAGCAGGGCGGAGCATGAGCGTGGACGCTGTGGAGTCCAGGTATATCCGCCGTGTGGTTCGGCCGTCGGCGATGGGATAGGTCGTGTCCAACCCAATAAACGATTGTTGCAGTTTTTCAATCATTTCGGAGGGTTTTTCAGAATGGTTCATGGTGAAATTTAGTCTATTTTTTGAAATGGGGTTAAGGTATTCGGCGGACTTTCCGGACAAGCTGATACAATCCAAAAAGGATTAGTAATGCTCCCAAAACGATTCCGGTAAGCTCCAAAACCCACCGCTGTACC
>CAZJWP010000152.1:0-3662 GCA_964549745.1 uncultured bacterium
GTTCTCATTGCGTTCCTGGCCGCCATTCCTCTCCGTTTCGATGATTTTGAGCCAATAACAACGAGTCACGGATTAGTCCCCGGTGTTTACGTTCTTTTCTGGTTAGCGGTTGGCGCTTTGTTTCAACTGTATTCACGGTACATCTTTTCCTATTCACGCGCGATTCTTTCATCGCTCACCGGATTTTTGTTAGCAGTGACCTTTACGTATTTTTTCAAACAATACGCCTTTTCCCGACTGGTCATTATTGTGGCAACACTGATCATCACGATCCTGATTCCCGGTTGGCGCATGTTTGTCCACTACCTGATTTCCAGGGGCTGGTTCCGTTCCGTGAAAGAGAGAAATACGCTATTATTTACCCGAAAGGCTCTCATTATTGGTACGGATGATGAAAGCCGCCGAATTGCCCAACATATCCGGAAACGCTTTGATACCGGACTGGATGTAGTGGGTTGCAGTGACGAGCAGTTGAAGGGGGATAGGGAAGAGTTGCCGGTGCCTTTTTTAGGTTTGCTTGACGATCTCCGTGAAATTGTGACCAAGTATCACATCCGGGAAATGATTTTCACGACGCACACCATGTCGTACGAAAACATCGTGAGTATCATGGATCGCACCCGCGACTTAAAATTGATTTACAGAATGGTACCTCGGAACCGGGATATTTTACTCGGGAAAGCGTCCATTGAAGAGATTGGTGATTATTCATTCATGAACATTGAATATCCCATGTTCTACCAGTTTCACCGATTTTCCAAGCGGGTATTCGATATTTTGCTTTCTATAATATTAAGTGTACTTTTTTCGCCCGTCACGATTGGATCGTGGTTAATCCTGGGAATAAAATCGATTCGCTTTTGGGGCGAAAACAATACAACTTTCCGGGCTTTTCAAATAAATTCCCGCTCCCGATTTCTGCAATCCCTGCCACTTTTCTATGCAGTATTGCTGGGAAAGGTGAGTTTTGTAGGTTCCCGCCTGGTATCCGATGAAAACAGCAATCCGGAGTTGGTGTGCCGACCCGGACTGACGGGACTAAATCGAATCCGAAATATGGAACTCAATACGGAAGAACAAAACGCCTTGGATCGTTACTACATACAACACCAGAGTTTTACACTGGACCTTGAAATTTTGGTCAAATCACTCATTAAAAATGAAATACCAATATCTGGAATTTGAAAAGCCTATAAAAGAACTGGACGATGCCATACTGGCCTTACGTGCCGCCGGGCAGGAAGTTGAATCCAATGAGGAACTCCAAAAACTGGAGACCAAACGGGTTAATCTGATTCGGAAAATCCATTCCAAATTGAATCGCTGGCAGCGCGTCCAACTGGCCCGGCATCCGGCGCGGCCATACAGTCTGGATTACATTCAGTCCTGGTCACCGGATTTTGTGGAGTTACACGGCGATCGTCTTTATGGGGATGACCATGCTGTGGTGACGGGATTCGGTACTTTCGGAGATAAAACAGTGGCTTATGTGGGCCAGCAAAAAGGGCGGAACACCAAGGATAATCTGTTTAGAAACTTTGGAATGATGCGGCCGGAAGGGTATCGCAAAGCATTGCGCATCATGAAACTGGCGGAGAAATTCGGGCATCCGGTCATTACCTTGATTGACACTATGGGCGCTTATCCCGGCATCGGCGCCGAAGAACGGGGACAGGGAGAGGCGATTGCCAAAAATTTGTTTGAAATGGCACGACTGAGTATTCCCATCATTTCGGTGGTTATCGGAGAAGGCGCCAGCGGCGGTGCGTTGGGCATCGGTGTTTGCGACCGATTATTGATGCTTGAAAATACGTGGTTCTCCGTGATCAGTCCGGAAGGCTGTGCATCCATTTTATGGCGGGATTCGGCGAAAGCTCCGGTAGCAGCGGAGGCGCTCAAGTTGATTCCGACAGATTTGGAAGAACAAGGCGTGTGCGACCGGATTGTTGCCGAACCGGTTGGAGGCGCTCATCGGGACCCGGACACAGCAGCGGACACATTAAAAGTGGCATTGTTAGAAGAATTGAAAGCATTAAAATCCGTGAAGCGCGATACATTCCTGGATCGTCGAATTGTACGTTACCAGGCGCTGGGAATGACGGCTTGATCGAATATCACTTTCCTGTCACCGTATATTATAAAGATATCGATCAAATGGGTATTGTGTATTATAGCCGATACCTGGAATATTTTGAAATGGCCCGAACCGAATTGCTCCGTTCTTTTGGTGTGAATGTGACCGAACTGGAGGAGGGCGGTGTTTTCCTACCGGTTGTACACGTTGAATGTGACTACAAGGAGGGTGCGCGGTTTGAAGAAGTTCTGGATGTGGCTACATCCATATCCTCGAAACCAAGATCGACTTTGCGCATTGATTATTCTATTTCTCGTTCCCGTGACCGGAAAGTCCTGGTGACGGGTCATACAACGCATGCATTTGTGAATGGAAACGGACAACCTGTCCGACCGCCTAAGAAAATTGTAAATTCCATAACCGAAGCACTTAGCACAGGAGGTTAATGTGAAGAAATTCATCCTTTTTGTCGGATTAATCGGACTCTGGTCATGCTCATCCAAACCGGATGAAGAAACATTGAACTGGCAGAATAAACCATTCTCCCAGGTATTGTCACAAAGTGATAAAGACGTTGTCTTCATTGATTTTTACACCGATTGGTGCGTGTGGTGCAAGCGGCTGGACAAAGATACGTATTCCGATCCGAAAGTTCGGGATTACATGGGTGATCATTTCACGGCGACCCGGATTGATGCGGAAAAAGGGGAAGGCATAAACCTGGCGGCGCAATATCACATCAGCGGGTATCCAACCCTGGTTTTTGTGGATAAAAACGGGAAAGAAGTAGACCGTATTGTGGGTTACCTCCCGCCACAGCCTTTTCTTGCTAAGATTGACAGTGTGGCGAATAACATTGGAACAGCAGCAGCTTTGGAATCGGCAGTTGCCGATGATCCGAACAATAGTGAAATCTGGAAGCAATTAGCCAAGAAATATGACGAACGCGGCGATTTAAAAGCTGAACTCAAAGTTTGGGACACATTGAAAGAGCTTAAGACCGAAGATCCGGAAAAAGTCGATTATAGTATGACCGAGTTAAAGGCAAGGATTGACAATTCACCAAAGACGCTTGAAAAATATATTCATGACAATCCCAATAGTACCTATATCGCCGAAGCTTACTCAAATGCACTTTATATGTACCGCCGAATGAAAGAACCGGTGGCTGAAGGGAACTTGTATTTGGATTATGTGAATACGGTGGAGCAGAAAGGAGACGGAAATCCGAATCTCTGGAATGCTTTCGCATGGCGAATGACCGAAATCGACCAACATTTGCAGGAGGCTTTAACTCGTGCATCAAAGGCCGTTGAAGCTGTATCCGATCAACCGGCCCAAACCCGTGCCCAGATTATGGATACTAAAGCGGAAGTTCTCTGGAAGTTGGGACGCGCCAAAGAAGCGATCGATGTGATGGACAAGTGCATCGCTTTACAGCCGGATGATGACTACTATCAAAAGCAAAAGACGAAGTTTCAAGGCTGACCCGCTAATCTCAGCTCAATAGAGTCTTGATTCGGATTCAGACTCTGCGCGTGATTTAAATACTGCCCGCCGAATATACGGTTTACCTGTAGCTTGGGCT
>CAZJWP010000153.1:0-3637 GCA_964549745.1 uncultured bacterium
TCTTTCAGGATAATCACACGCCGGCATACATCCAGCGCAAGGTCCAAATCGTGAGTAGCCAGGACGCGGGTGTGGGTGAAGTGATTTAACAGGTTGATCACCTTCCGGCGGTTCACCGGATCCAGGTTGGACGTGGGTTCGTCCAGGACCAGAATTTTAGGATTAAGAGCAAGCACTGTGGCAATCGACACCGCTCGTTTTTGCCCCATGGATAAATGATGCGGCGGTCGATCCTTCAAATGTTCAGCGCCCACTTCTTTCAGCGCTTCCATCACAACGGTTTCCAAAATCGCTTCCGGTGTACCCAGATTCCGGGGACCGAAGGCCACATCTTCAAACACGGTGGGCATGAACAATTGGTCGTCGGGAGATTGAAAAACAAACCCTACCGTGCGCCGTACATCTTCCAGGTGCTTTTGATCAATGGTGAAATCACCAACTTGTACGGTCCCGGATTGGGGAAGAATGACTCCCGCCAGATGCAAAAGCAAGGTGGATTTCCCGGCGCCATTGGCGCCGATAATGGCAATGGACTCTCCGTGAACTGCGCGGAAGCTCACATCCGTGAGCGCCACCGTGCCGTCCGGATAGGTGTAAGATAAATTTTTGCATTCCACCAGATGGTGGCTCATCGTCCAAATCCTTCAAAAATTTGACCCAAAAGTAACGGCACGTTGGCCAGCCGGAACACGGCAAACAGCAGGAGCCAAACGACGAGCACTTTTGTATCCCGTCCGGTCCAGGCCAACGGTTTTGATAGGGACAGTGTTCCGGCATATCCGCGCAGCCGCATGGCCGCCGTGATGCGTTCAGCACGATCCCAGGAGCGGAGCAAGACGGTGCCGATAAACGGCCCGGCCAGGATGTGGGTCAGTCCGGCCCGCTTGGCGGATCGGCATTGCCTGGCCCGATTTAAACGGATGAACTCATCCGTGAGGACAAAGAGGTAACGGTAGATCAGAAGAAACAGGATACCGAAGATCCTTGGAAATCGCAGGGCGGAAAAGGCCTGTGCAATGGATACGGCGCCGGTGGTGCCGATGAGTAAAAGTCCGGTTCCGGCATTCAGGAAAAACCGCAACAGAATGGAAAAAAGGGAAACCCAGCCACCGGCTATACTCCCAAAAGGCGCGACCGTTTTCGGAAGGGTGTCCAGGACCGGATTCAGGAAGCCCGCCATCACGGCTAACGGAAGCAGGATCACCAGTTTCCAGACCAGCGCCCGGAAGGGGATTCGCCCGGCAGCCGCCAGCCAGAGCGGGAAACTGAAAAAAGGAATCAGGGGGAGCACAGCATAGCGCGGGAAAGACATGACGGACACCACAAAGGCGAAGACCAGGATCAATTTCGTCCGCGAATCCAGGGTGTGAACCGGTGTAATTTGGCGCGAAAGATCGTCAATAGATCGAATTTCCGCAATAGAGTGTGAAAGAATTCCGCTTTTCAAGGTGAAGAGGACGACCGGGAAGATCGGTGTTTGACAAAGAGAGTGAGACCGGTCAACGCCGCCAGGGTGATGAGTACGCCCACAAGTCCGGCTTTTGACGACGATTCATCGGTTTTAGTCTTAGACTGGTAATCGGGAAAAGGCGCCAGTTTGGCTTGGATATCCGGTATAGTTACTTCAGTGAACTGCGCTTTGGAGAGGGCCCATTCCAGGCCGTCCGGGTGTGCCGACGCGTACCGGCTCCCGATCCCGGCGATCGCCAATGCGATCACTAAACCTATGGCGCCGATCCATTTTTTTCCGGTGGAAACCGACGGCTTGTGTTCCGGAAACAAATCGGATTTGATCGGAACCAGGAAAGTGATAATGGACACCGTCACCAGGCCCTCCAAAATTCCGATCAGTAAATGAATCGGAAGGAAAGCAACCAAAAAGGGTCTCCAGTCCAGTGCGGCCAGACCCGATAGGGCGGTTTCGAAAACGACGCCAACCGCACCCAGTTCAACAGCCAGAATGGCGGCAGTCATGATCCGGAGTCTTGGAATGGATTGCTTTGTGCTCAATGCTTTGCGCAAAAGCGGATACGCCACAAAAGCCGGGAAAAATCCCATGTTCATCACATTACAACCCAAAGCCAGCAAACCGCCGTCGGCAAAGAAAAGGGCCTGAATAAACAGCACTGCGAACAAGATGAGAAAGGCTGCCTCCGGTCCCAGTAACGCTGCCAGCAGCAAACCTCCTCCCAAATGACCGCTGGAGCCCGTGCCGGGAATGGCCACATTGATCATCTGCGCAGCAAACACAAAAGCGCCGGCCACACCCATAAGGGGAAGGTTCTCTGATTGCTCCTTTTCCAGTTTTTTGGCAGACGAGCGTGCAATCGCTAAAGCGGAAACCCACATAACGCCACCCACAACCGGGGAAACCAGGGCATCGCTCATGTGCATGAGCGTTTATCCAAAGTTTTGTTGTGCTGAGCCGGCCGCATGACGTTTTAATCTAATCCACTGTGCTTTCTAAATACAATAAAGAATGATGCGAAACATTGGGCAATGCCAATGAAGTGATTAAATTTTGTACACCATAATTGGGCATGCAACCTGGGGAAACCATGAAAATTGAAATCACCAAACCACTTAAGCTATCCAGCCAAGAGGAATCTCTACTGGATATGCACAGTTTTTTGAACCTGATGAATGTCCTGATCGGAGAGTTGATTTTCTTCGGTGATTACCTGGGTGATTCGGAGTTACTGAAAGTTTCTATTGAGAAATGCCACGAGATTGCAGAATCGCTTGCCGATAGAGACAAAGCGCTTTCCTATGCCAGAGGTGTGGGATCATTCAAGCAATTGATTCGGGATGATATTCGCCAGGTTCTGGATCGGCATCCGGACAAAAAGAAAACCGCAAAGACAGAATCTTTTGTAAACAATATCAATTCGATTTTCGGGATCATGGATGTGCGGGTTCGGGAAATCCTGGCACGAGCGGATGAACCGGAAAAATGGGTCACCTACGCTATCAATCAACTCACCGCCAATTTTGTGAATGTGTTCACGGCCATCGAAAAGAACAGCAAGGGACGGTATCACATTGTGTACAATATCGCTTCCAAGGATGCGATCGATTACTTCGTGAGTCTGGAGATCAACAGCGTAGACGGTAACACCATTACCATCCCGGCTATTTTTCAGGATGTGATGCGGGATCTCATCGCTAATGCGCGGAAATACACGAATCCGGGCGGCTCCATCTTGGCCGGGTTGAACGATGACGGAAAAACATTAAAATTCGTGGTGGAAGATACGGGCCGGGGAATCCCCGAAGATCAGATTGAATCGGTGGTGGATTTTGGCTGCCGGGCTACCAATGCACAAAATAAGGAGACCAAAGGCGGTGGTTTTGGATTGACCAAAGCGTATTATATCACCCGCCAGCTTCATGGGCGGTTGTGGATTGAATCGGAGGAAAACCACGGGACAAAAATCACCATTCACATTCCGCGACCCACAGCGGCATAGCCGATGCAATGGCTCGATCGGCTGGCCGGTTTGTCCGCCTCAACCAAATGGTTGATTACGATTATTATTTTTATCATCGGACTTAAGTTTCATGCATATATCCTGATTTTCCTGCCGTTTTTGTTGGTGAAGAAAAAGCCGACGAACTGATCAAACTCAAAAGAATT
>CAZJWP010000154.1:0-3618 GCA_964549745.1 uncultured bacterium
ATTCGTGAAGCGTGAGAAGTGTGAGTTGTTTTTAATCTTTAATGTTCAATCTTCAATGTTAAATGTTCAAACCGTTTTCGTTCTCTTCATTCAATTCACATGATAAGTTTTCAATCTTCAATTCGTATTGACTTCCACCGACAGAAAAGAATAACTTCGTGCCCAATTTTCAGTCGAATAGGAACCCATGGACAGACACGCACAACAAATTAAACGGACGCGGCAGGATGAAAAACGCCGTGAACGGAATATTATAAACCAGTCCAAAATGAGGACATTGGTTAAAACTGTATTGTCAGCTACCGATAAAGAAGCTGCCGAACCGGTATATAAAGAAACGGTCAGTTTTTTGGATAAGATGGCTCACAAAGGGCTCATCAAGGCCAATACCGCTGCCCGCCGCAAAGCCCGGATCACCCGGCACCTCAATACTTTAAAATAAACTAATCTTTACTGACCTGATAATTAGGAGCCTCCTTCACGATTTTCACTTCGTGAGGGTGGCTTTCTTTTATACCGGCGGGAGACATGCGTACAAATTCCGCTTTTTTCGGAAAATCCGATATCTTCCCGGCGCCGCAATATCCCATACTGGACCGGATCCCGCCTAACAGTTGATGCACCGTTTGCCGCACCGCTCCCCGATACGGAACCATCCCTTCGATTCCTTCCGGCACTAATTTCGTCGCTTCCGTACCTTCCTGGAAATAACGGTCCCCGCTCCCTTCCTTCATGGCCGCCAGAGAGCCCATTCCCCGGTAGGATTTGTACTGACGCCCTTCGAACAAAATCGTCTCACCGGGACTTTCGTCCATTCCCGCCAGTAAACTGCCCAGCATCACCGTACTTGCGCCTGCCGCCAGGCATTTGGCAATATCACCGCTGTAGCGAATCCCGCCGTCGGCGATGACCGGCACCTTAGCTTTGGATGCTTCCGCCACCGCATCGAAGATGGCCGTCAGTTGGGGAACGCCCACACCGGCGATTACACGGGTCGTACAACTGGCTCCGGCGCCGATGCCTACCTTCACGGCATTCACACCTGCATCAATCAAAGCCCGGGTTCCGGCGGCAGTGGCTACATTTCCGGCGATTACATCCACACCGGAAACGGCCGCCTTGATCTTCGAAATAGTTTTCAACACACCGGCCGAATGTCCGTGAGCCGTATCAATCACAATCACATCCACTTCATTCCGTGCCAGTTCCTGGGCCCGTTCAATGGCATCCGGACCCGTACCTACCGCAGCTCCCACGCGCAAACGCCCGTTACTGTCTTTGGCTGCGAAGGGAAACATTTCCTTTTTTTGGATGTCTTTCACGGTGATCAAACCGGAAAGCCGGCCGTTATCGTCCACAACCAGTAATTTTTCGATTCGGTGTTTCTGAAGAATTTCTTTTGCCGTCTCCAGCGTGGTTCCCATGGGAACGGTCACCAAATTTTCGCTGGTCATACATTGCCGGATCGGAAGGCTCAGATCGGTTTCAAACCGGATGTCCCGATTGGTAATGATGCCCACCAGTTTCTTTCCGTCCACTACCGGAAGTCCGCTGATATGATAATTAGCCATGGCTGCTTTGGCATCCCGGATGGTTTTGTCAACATCCAGGGTAATGGGATTCAGGATCATGCCGCTTTCGGAGCGTTTCACCCGGTCCACCTTTTTGGCCTGTTCGCCGATGGTCAGGTTTTTATGGATAATCCCGATGCCTCCCTCCCGGGCCAGGGCAATGGCCATCTCTGATTCCGTAACCGTATCCATTGCGGCACTTAGGATCGGTATATTCAAGTGTATCGAAGGGGTTAGTATGGTGGTTAAGTCCACGTCGCGCGGCAAGACCGATGATGCCTGGGGAACCAGCAAAACATCATCGAAAGTCAGCGCATATTTAAATTCTTTGGGCACGATCACTCCAGGTTGATTAGTTTTTTTACCACCGGGATCAAATCGCCGTTCACGATCATATCCCGCAGGATCCGGATATCATAAGAAACGGGATAATCACCGGGCAGGTACTTGATGAATCGTTTCAGGTAAGTCAGAATCGGTTGAGTTCCTTTCCCCGGTTTCAATTTTTTATGGAATAACAAATTGGCCCGGCTGTTCACCAAGAGTTCGATAGCCAGGATTTGGGATACATTGGATGAAATATTCAGCGCTTTGCGCGCCGCCCAGGGCGCCATACTTACATAGTCCTCCTGTCCGCCTGAGGTTGGGATGGAATCCACGCTGGCAGGATGAACCAGGGTCTTGTTTTCAGAAACAAGAGATGCGGCCGTCACATGGGCAATCATCGCACCCGACTCCAACCCCGGTTTGGATGCCATAAACGGCGGCAGTTTGTCGCCAATTCCCTTCATGAAATAATGGATCCGCCGTTCGGCGATACCGCCGATCTCGGCGATGCCGATGGCCAGGATATCCATCGCCTGGGCGATATATTCGGCATGAAAATGCCCGGAAGTGGCAAAATGATCTTCGGACAAGATCAGTGGATTGTCACTGACGCTGTTGATTTCATCTTCCACCATTCGCTTGGCCTGAGCGACGGTTTCCCGGCATGCTCCGTGGACATGGGGCATACAACGCAGACTGTAGGGATCCTGAACCCGGTCACAATCTTCGTGAGACGCAACGATTTCGCTTCCTTCCAGCAATTTCCATAGATTTCGGGCCACGATTTGTTGTCCCTGATGCGCTTTTAAGCTGTGAATCTCCGGAGCAAATACCTGTCGGGTGGACAAACTGGCTTCCACGGAAATGGCGCCGATCAGGTCTGCGTGTTTCAGGAGATTATCGGCTTCCAACACTGCTTTTATCGCCAGCGCCGTAGAAACCTGGGTTCCGTTGATCAGCGCTAATCCTTCTTTGGGGGCCAGCTTCAGTGGTTCCAGTCCCACTTCCTTCATGACGCTTAGTGCCGGGACAGTTCGACCGTTATAAAACACATCTCCTTCTCCGATCAGGGCCAAAGCCATGTGGGCCATGGGAGCCAGATCGCCGCTGGCGCCTACCGATCCCTGGGACGGAATGACCGGCAAAATATCATGCTTCAAAAATTGGATCAGTTGCTCGGCGACATCCAAGCGTACGCCACTGACGCCTTTAGCGAATGTGAGCAGCTTGAGAAACAGGGTCATTCGCACAATCGGTGCGGAAAAGGGTTCGCCAACCCCGGCAGCATGACTGCGAACTAAATTGAGCTGCAGCTGTACCTGTTCTGCGGAGTTGATGGGAATTTGGCTCAGGTTACCGAACCCGGTATTGACGCCGTAAATCTTGTGATTATTTTTGAGGAGGGATTGGAAGTTCCGGTGACTTTTCTGAATGGCCGACCTGACATCCGGATTCAATCGAACAGTTACAGGACCATTAAAAAAAGGACGAAAATCTTCAACGGTGTATTGTTGATCCGAAATTGAAACGATTGCCATTGGGAAATTTACCTTCCCGGCAAAACGTATATCAAGAAGACTGGAATAATTCCTCTAATTAAAAGTTTTATCGGATCCAATAATGAAAAGTGGTTCTTCAATACGTTATGCGTAATACGTAATGCGTGATGAGTGAAAAGTAGACAGATTGAAGTTCAGGTAGTGAGGTTGCAGGGAGAAAA
>CAZJWP010000155.1:0-3577 GCA_964549745.1 uncultured bacterium
CATTCGAGCTCAATCCTATAGTGAAACAAAAAAGATGGTGCTATTGAAATAAGGAGGTAGGTAAGCCAAGTTGAAAATCTACAATTTGACCCCATTTTGCTCTAATAAACGCTTGAAAATTCACCGCATCTAAAAAATTATTTAACGGCAATTTTCGATTTAATGCAAAATTTGCTTTTAAAGAGGAGTTTTTTATCCTTAATTTTCGAATCGTAATTCGAAATAACAAATAACCGTTCATTAAACAGACTAATCATTTGGGGTATTGTAGGGATATGAGAAAGATTCCGGGTCACAAGTTGACCCGGAATCTTTATTGAGATTGTCGACAATATGGAAGGGGTTTTAATCTGAAATTCGGGAAACATCTTCTTCATATGTTGGGTAAATCGGGAAATTGCATACGATGACTAAGATTAATTTCACTTTTAAAATGGATTTTGATACCTTAATATTCCGAATAATTGGTCGAAATTTAAAACGGAACTAAATCATGGTTACACAGAGACAGTTAGAAGAACGGGAAATGCGTCGCAAACGCATTTTAAAAGGCGCCCTCAAAGTTTACCAACATGATGGGATAGAAAAAGCCACAATGGATGGCATAGCTCGTGAATCCGGGTTTGGAAAAGCGACCTTATATTATTATTTCAATTCCAAAGAAGATATTTTTATTGAATTACTGCGAAAAGGTTGGGAGCAAATCTGGGAGAATGTAGAAACCTGCGTTGATTTTCCGGGGACTCCCAGAGAAAAATTCATCGAAATTTTAAAGGTCATTGCCAGAATGATTGCCGAAGATCCGGTATTTTACGGTTTCCTGTTTCAAGCCCCCACACAGATTCCAAATTTGCCGGAGTCTCGCCAGGCTTGGAAAATTCACCAGAATCGGATGTATGGAATACTACGTGGATTATTGGAAGAAGGGATGGGCAATGATGAATTTCCGCAGATGGAATCGCAATTACTCCTAAGAGCAATGGGAGGACTATTTCATGGATTGTTTTTCCTTGGTGCCGGCGGCCATGAAGTTTCAGAAGAAATCCTGGATACCTTTCTGGACAGTTTGTTTACTGGTTCGGGTTTACCCCTGGAACAAAACTTAGGTCAATAATTCTCTATCAAAATAACATGAGGGAGTTGCTATGAAAAGAACGATAAATGCAATGCTGTTTCTCGGAATTGTTTCAACAATGATATACAGTCAAAATGTCATCTTCAGCGATGATTTTGAATCCGGTACACCCAATGCAAATTGGGAAGTGTTTTATGGCGGCGAGGATGCGCTCCAGGCGGTTCCCATGTCCCAGGCTCCTGCTGCGTTAACCGGTGGGGGTGATTACGTGGGCTATCTCCAGGATGTAGATGCTTCCTATACTGGAATTGCAGCCGCAGTCGCCGGTGATTTGGATTTGCAAGATTACACCATTGACGCAGATGTGTACTGTTATGTCAGTGAACCGGGTGGTTCGGCGTACACCGGCGTCGTTGTGTATGCGGATTCATCGCTGCAAGGTTCTGCTTCCCATGGATTCATGTATAAGCTGGTAGCGGATTTTGATTCGGATAATCGTCTGCGGCTCTACAACAACCAGTTCAGCACGTCCACCTACACATACACTTTTGACGAAGCGATTGACGCCACTGGTCTCTATTCAGGAAACGGTTGGCATCATATGAAACTGGTTGTGAATTCACCGGATGAATCCACAACAACATTTACCTGTTATTTTGACGGAGCGCTGGTTGGCAGCGATACTTATACCGATACCGGCGTGGATCAGGTGAGTCACGGAAAATTCGGATTGTTTGCAACACAAATGGATAACGATGGCATTCCGGGTTATTTTGATAATATTGTTGTCACAGAGAATCAATCCGGACCTGCCACACTGTTTAGTGACGACTTTGAATCCGGAACACCCAACACGGATTGGGAAGTGTTTTATGGCGGCGAGGATGCGCTCCAGGCGGTTCCCATGTCCCAGGCTCCTGCTGCGTTAACCGGTGGGGGTGATTACGTGGGCTATCTCCAGGATGTAGATGCTTCCTATACTGGAATTGCAGCCGCAGTCGCCGGTGATTTGGATTTGCAAGATTACACCATTGACGCAGATGTGTACTGTTATGTCAGTGAACCGGGTGGTTCGGCGTACACCGGCGTCGTTGTGTATGCGGATTCATCGCTGCAAGGTTCTGCTTCCCATGGATTCATGTATAAGCTGGTAGCGGATTTTGATTCGGATAATCGTCTGCGGCTCTACAACAACCAGTTCAGCACGTCCACCTACACATACACTTTTGACGAAGCGATTGACGCCACTGGTCTCTATTCAGGAAACGGTTGGCATCATATGAAACTGGTTGTGAATTCACCGGATGAATCCACAACAACATTTACCTGTTATTTTGACGGAGCGCTGGTTGGCAGCGATACTTATACCGATACCGGCGTGGATCAGGTGAGTCACGGAAAATTCGGATTGTTTGCAACACAAATGGATAACGATGGCATTCCGGGTTATTTTGATAATATTGTTGTCACCGATAACGGGACGGTTTCTGTTGATCCGGTGGACACACCGCTATTGCCTACTGATTTTTCACTGGAGCAGAATTATCCAAATCCTTTCAATCCCACAACGACAATCAATTTTGTCCTTGGTTCGGATCAAATTATATCGCTAGACGTCTACAATCTTCAGGGACAAAAGGTTAAAACGTTGGCGGAAGGACTCCTGCCTGCACATCGTTACTCTATCCAATGGAATGGACGAAATGAAGCGGGAATCAAGGTTCCCTCCGGAGTTTATATCTATTCGCTTCGGAATGGAAATCAGATGCTCAGTAAGAAAATGATTCTGGTTAAATAACAGTCAATTGATGAAACGGGGGACATTGGTTTGTCCCCCGTATTTACGATGCGTTCCACATACACTATCTCAATAGCCGCACTCTTTTTATCCTCTCTTATTTTGGCGGGCGGCGGAGGGAAACTTGCCGGTTTGATCACTGCAAAGGATGGCACACCTCTTCCTGGTGCCAATGTGGTCATTGTTGGCACGGATTTAGGGGCCGTAGCAAATGGCGATGGTGAGTACTTCATTTTGAATATTCCCCCGGGTGCTATCTCCGTTCGGGTTATGATGATCGGATACTCAACGTCGATTATTAAAGAGGTCAACATCTCCAGTGATTTAACCACTCATCTGGATGTAAAACTTGAACAAACGGTACTGAACTACAATAAAGAAATAACGGTTCAGGCCGCCCAACCTTCCGTAAAACGAGATGTAACGTCCACTCAGAAAACGCTGGGCAAGGATGAAATAACGGACCTTCCGGTTGAGGGACTGAACGATATTTTATCGACCCAGGTCGGTTTTACCAAGGACGCTTCAGGGGGGATTCATGTTCGCGGCGGCCGCACCAAAGAAATCCTGTATCTCGTTGATGGTATAGAAGTCCGGGACCCGATGGTGGGCGATTTTGAGTCGTCTTTAAATCAAAATGCCATTCAGGAAATGACGGTTTTGAGTGGTTCATTTAACGCGGAATACGGTCAGGCCATGTCCAG
>CAZJWP010000156.1:0-3544 GCA_964549745.1 uncultured bacterium
CCTGCAAACAAACGATCAAGGCTTGTTCACTCCGTTGATACCGTTCAAATAACTCGGTATTAAAGGTTCCATCCCGATCCTGAGGGATGGATAAAAACAGTTTACCAACCCGGGTATTCAGCTGTCGGGGTTGCGATGACTACGACGGCTTTCAGTCCTTTCATAGGGCTGTGCTCCAATGTGCTGAGCAATTTCCTGTTTAAGGTACTCCTGTAATTGACTCTGGATTATCAACTTCTTTATTTGTATTCTTACTGCGGGTCATTGTTCTTCTCCTACTTATTCGCTTCTTTTCAAAACAAAATTAAGAGAAAACTGTGACCCCTTTCTTAAAAGTACAGAAAATTATGGTCGCAACTATATTCCGCATTAAAATTCTACAATAATCCGTTTAACTTTGTATAAAAAATCAAGTAAATGAATATTGAAAACCCTTTTTAATTCAAGTCAGACTTATTAATATATATTATCCTCGGAATTGGAATACTATGAACTAGGATATGGAGGAAATAATGGAATTAAAATTTTTTACTAAGCCTATTATTCCTGATGTATCCTTGCTAACTCAATCGGACTATATCATATTTATCTATTATCGGAAATCAGTATTATGATAGTTTAATTAAGACGATTATTATGAATTACCCTAAATCCGTTCACATCTTGTTCGTCCTTATTTTTTCCGTTACCCTATACTCCAAAAACGAACCCATGAGTCATCCGAAGCTATCCATTCGGATTGATGATACGGGTCAGTTCAATGTAAACCGGATTCGTTGTGACATGGAAAATAACGGCCTGATTGTAAGTGATTTTTCTGGTAGATCCGGATTAGAGTGGCCTAAAGGTAGTCATACATATGCTGTTTATGCTTCTGGACTACATCTTGTAGGAAAAGTTAATGGTGAGATTCGCACTGCTTGCGCAGATTGGTCATCGGAACGCACTCCTGGTCCCTGGGGGAGCGATTCACTCCATCCCGGACGTAAACTTTTTTCTGTCTATCGAGGGGATCTTGCGAACCCTTTGCAAAACGATGATTTTCAGAACTGGCCGGTGGAATTAGGAGCCCCGTGGGTCGATGTTGACCAAGATGGCATTTATGATCCTCTACCCCATGGTCCAGATCATCCGGAGTTTATTGGGGATCAAGTCATATGGTATGTAAGCAATGATGGTGATAGTACCTCCCATATCCTTTTTTATACGGCTCCGCTGGGAATTGAAGTCCAAACCACTGTTTATGGTTTCAATCGCCGAAATGTCCTTGGAGATATCATGTTCGTAAAAGAATTGATCATCAATAAATCAGACCATGTTATTGACAGCATGTATGTGGGGCTCTGGTCTGACCCGGATTTAGGTAGTGGTGAGGATGACTTTGTTGGTTGTGACAGCACCTTAGGAATGGGTATTTGTTACAACGACGGTCGGGATTATGTCTATGAAACTACCATTGGCAGCACACCTGCCTTAGGGTATGACATTTTTCAAGGCCCCATGGTCCCTTCCCCTGGTGATACCGCAATTAGTTTCGGGCAAATACACCTGAATATGAAAAACCTGCAAATGACATCCTTTGTACCTTTTTTAAATGCTGCTCCAAATTGGGATTGGTCAAAAACCAGCGAGGAAGTATTTAATCATATCAGAGGATTAAGATATGACGGGAAGCCATATCCGATTGGGGCTACTGGTAATTCCCATTTTGTTTTCCCTGGAGATCCTTTAAAAGATACAAGTCGTAACGATGACGAGTATATTTATAAAGATCAGTTAGCATCGGGAAATATTGGCTTTTTAATGGGCTCCGGCCCTTTAACGATGGCACCGGGTGACAGTCAGGAAGTTGTCTATGGCATATTTATGGCTAGTGATGGTGGTCCTCTACGATCTTACACTAAACTGAAGGAAGTAGACCAGATTGCACAACATGTATACGATTCACAGTTTACGAATGCGCCCCCTCCTCCGGTACCAGAAGTTCATGCCACTGCTTATGCTGACGGGGCCATTCTCACCTGGGATGACCTCTCAGAAGACTATTATGTCACTGATTTTGTGAACCTTCTGCCAGTGCCCATCTCTATCGATACTCTTTGGACGACGGATATTTTGGATAGTATCTCAATCGTTACGGATACAATCATCTCAGACCTGGGAGATACGACTATTTCAACCACCTATGATACGGTTTTTTATTATGTTCAGGTTATTGAATCCATTGATACCACTTTCCAGGGAGAACCTACCCATTACACCTTTGAAGGTTATAACGTGTACCAGGTTGATTATCCTAATGACCCGAATCAAAAAGTAAAAATTGCCACGTATGACCGTATTAATGGCATCAGGGATATTTATGATGATGTCTATGATCAAACTCGGGGAGACTATGTTAATGTCAAAGTACAGGAAGGTTCAGATTCAGGGATTCAAAGGTCCATTAGGATTACCAAAGACGCCTTTAATGGGAAGCCATTCCAAATAAATCGTGAATACTATTTTGGTGTTTCCGCCTATGTCCAAAATCCCTACGGAGTTCCTCATACAATTGAAAGTCCCCTTTCAATAGTGACCGTTCGAATTGAACGGCCCACTGTCTGGGACTATGCAGATACTTTGGGTGTTTACGGCTCTCAGATCGTTGCAGATCATATTCAAGGAATTTCAAACGGGAAAATTCTTGTAAGAGTAATCAATCCTAAAGAATTGACTGGAGATGAGTATTCCGTAACCTTTCAGGACTATATTGTTACAGAAATTGATACAGCCTGGGTTTTGAATTGGACTTTGACCAATACAACAACTGGCGAGATCTTAATCGCTAATAATCCCATATTCGGAGACAGAAACCTGCTCACCAATGAAAATGTCGGTTATTACTCAGTACCAATTACGGAAGGATTTCAACTCACTGTAAATCGATCGCCTATAGATCTGGACTGGATTGGGGTCACTGCGAATGCCAGTGGACCAGTTGATCCCCCAGTGGATGCGCTGGCCTACTGGTATTTTCCGTCTTACCTGGTAGCGAATGGTAACTACACTGGTCAACAGGCTACAAATGATGCTGTTTGGTTTTTCAATGTGGGACCCATGTATGGTAATGATGAAAAGGCATTAAAGATATGGGTCTTTAGTATTTCCGGTGGATGGCTTTCTGACCATCGAGGAATTGGTGCCCTGATACCGGACGATTATGAAGTACGTTTCACGGGAAAGGGGAAAGCTATCGATTATTGGGGTACTGGTGATGTTATCGATGTACCCTTTGAATGGTGGAATGTGGGTGATTCCAAGGACCCCAATGATGATTATCAATTAATTCCCTATGTGCTGGATCAAGATGATAATGGAGAATGGAATCTCCAATTTGGTAATCAAAATGCTGATCACGGTACATCCGACGGTTTGGACGATCCCTGGACTGATCGAGTTTATGTCTTAAGCCCCGTTGATGATACACCCGGTTCTCTGGGATATAGAAATTTCATCGCTGGAGCGGTTAATGGCCTGTCTTTACCAAAATGGTATTCAAACC
>CAZJWP010000157.1:0-3434 GCA_964549745.1 uncultured bacterium
TGTCTCTACTTTTCAGGTGACGTTGGACAAATAATGAATGATGTGAGCGTAGCCGATTGGAACTGTAAAAGCAATTTATCCCGATATAGAGAAAACCACGGTCTATGGCCGTGGTTGAATCATTATTAATTATCCCGCGATCGGAATAATTTACAAGGTACCACGGGATTTTCCCCCGGGACTCCATAAATTGCCTGGGAATGTATGTTTTACTTTGTGATTTTCACGGTTAAATCCATGGGTAGTAAACCGGATAAATAAATCTTTTTTGAGTTATTGTTTTCCGACGATTTCAACACTAACTTCGGAAACGAATCGGGTACCCGGTTTCCACATTTTGATAGCATGACCCCTCAAGTACAAGATAAAAAACGCAGCCAGATTGCTGAATCCTTCCAGGATCACGTAGAGATTTTGGGTTATAATAAAACGTCTGTGGATGAGATTGCCAGCGCACTCAAAATCAGCAAGAAAACTATTTATCAAATATTTACATCCAAGCAGGAAATCTTCGATTATATCATTGATATGAGATCGGGAAGTTTCCGGAATGAAATTGAAGAATTATTAGGCTACCAAAACACGCACAGACAGAAATTGAATTTGATGGTCAAATTATTTTTGACGCATCGGGCCGAATGGAACCAGGAACTAAAAACAATCAAGACTAAGCATAAGTCCGAAGTAGCACGGGAAGCGTTCAACCGTGCATTTTTTACGATCCTGAATGAATTGGTTAAAGACGGATTGAAGCGTAACATTTACACTTCGAAGGATGTCTCTCTTACCATGGAATTTATTCGGTCAATTTTATTTTGTGCTGAAAGTCATGTTGAGTTGGATTCGGACATCAAGCTTGAAAGGGAAACGGTTTCTGCGATTAATCGGCTGCTGAATTACTAACATTTAGCGCATTGCAAGAATTCGATTAATTTTCTTGATTTTCCCTTCTAATTCTCTCAATTTAAATTCATTCAAATCGGCCTTAAACAGAATTAATTAAGGAGTATTATACATGGCGAATGACATCAAATCCGGAATTGGCTACCTCATACCGGCTGCTGCCATTCTTGGTTTTGTCTTTTCTGTTATAGCCGAACAGTTTGTCATTGCCGTGGCTTTTGCCGCTGCCGGAATTTTAGTGTGGTTCCTTTATATGCTTGTTATGGAATCCAAGCTTCCGAATATCACCGGCAATATTGTCATTCTTTTTGCCGCCTTGCTGGCCATTGGCGTCTTCTTCGCTTTCGGTTGGGAAACCGATATGTTTGGCGGCGTCACCATTCGTCCGGAAGGAAGCCTGATTGCTATTCTGGTATTTCTGTTTGGTGTACTGTCCGGCGTTTTATTCAACCGTGACCGGGTGCGGACAGAATCTCAGAAATTAACCGATGAAGAAAAGGAACTGGTTAAAAAAGCAATGGACCAATCGGGTTCCAAAGGGCCGGAGGATCCAAGAGTTGTGATCGTGAAACAGGAACAGGCTCCCGAAAAGAACAAATCAGACGAACCGGCCAACCCGCCCTATCCACCACCATACGCTATGCCTTATCCCTATTATGATGATGAGGACTACGACTATGACGATGACGATGAATATGAAGACGATGATGAATATTACGAGGAAGACGAGGAGGATTAAATCCTCAATTATCACACATTAAATTTAAAGTATATACAATCCCCGTCGCTGACGATATAATCTTTTCCCTCTAACGCAATCTTCCCTGCATCGCGAAGTGCTTTTTCCGAACCGTAGAATATTAGATCTTCGTATCGATACACTTCCGCTTTAATGAATCCCTTTTGAAAATCGGTGTGGATTTCACCGGCGGCTTCCGGTGCTGTTGAACCTTTTCGTATAGTCCAGGCGCGGACTTCTTTCGGACCACCGGTAAAATAGGTTTCCAGA
The DNA here is from genome assembly GCA_964549745.1 of uncultured bacterium. Lineage (GTDB taxonomy): Bacteria > Fidelibacterota > Marinisomatia > Marinisomatales > J089 > J089. The sequence continues at coordinate 1,913 of CAZJWP010000157.1, forward strand.
TCCAGAAGTGAAAAAGCAACCCGGATTAGTTTATTTAGTCCCTGTTGCGGCAAATGATATTCTTCCAGGAACATTTCTTTTTCGTCCGCACTGAGCTGGGAAATTTCCTGTTCCAGCCGACCGCATAGACGAATAGCCAGATTGCCCTCAGCATTCACAAATTCCCGCAATGTCGAAGAAATAGGACCCCATTCCTGCTGCTGAATTTCGTCTTCGTCCACATTAGCCACGTACAAAATGGGTTTTTGTGTCATGAGAAAAAGTGAACGGAGAAATTCGGATTCTTCTTCGGACGTTTCAAATGATCGGGCCATTTTGCCCGAATCACAATGCGCTTCCAGCCGCTCCAGCATGTCCACTTGGAGTTTGATTTTTTTATCGCCGGATTTCAGCTCCTTGCGGGTTTTTTCCAGACGTCGGTGAATAGTGTCAAGATCAGCTAAAAGTAACTCGGTTTCGATAAGTTCGGCGTCCCGCACCGGATCAATGGAATTTTCCACATGGGTGATGTTGTCATCTTCGAAACAGCGGACAACATGGATAATCGCAGAAACCTGGCGTATCTGTCCCAGGAACTGATTCCCCAGACCTTCGCCTTTACTGGCACCGCGGACCAGCCCGGCAATATCGGTAAATTCTACCGTTGCCGGAGTAATCTTCTCCGGGTGAAAAATGTCCGCCATTTTCTCAAGGCGTTCATCGGGGAGCTCCACAATTCCCACATGGGGATCAATGGTGCAGAAAGGGAAGTTTTCAGCAGGAACGGAGTTGGAAGATAAAGCATTGAAAATCGTGGATTTACCCACGTTGGGAAGTCCAACGATACCGCAGCGTAAAGCCATTGGTTAATCCTGAAAAGCGGTTATGTCAGAAAAGTCTTAAAAGGTATCCAGGGTCGGATCAGCGCCGAAATCCCAGGTCAGATTCTCAAAAAGACCAACCTGAAGATCTTTGGCAAAGTAAATGGTCTTGTCCTTGATTTTCAAAACGGCATCGGCCCAGGCCATATACACCGGTTTGGTGATGATCTTCCGGATGTCGATCAGGTACGAAATCGTGGTATGGTAGGGACGAACCTGACCTTTGAACTTCAGGTCTTTGACGCCCAACGCGCGTCCACGGCCGTTGCCGCCAATCCAGGTCAGGAAAAATCCTACCAGTTGCCAAAAACCATCCAGCCCAAGGCAGCCCGGCATCACCGGGTCATTTTTAAAGTGACAACCAAAGAACCATTGTTCCTGATCCACGTCCATTTCGGCATGGATAAAACCTTTACCGAATTTTCCGCCTTTATCGGAAATTTTCAGGATCCGGTCCAGCATAAGCATGGGCGGTTTGGGAAGTTTACCGTTTTTGATGCCAAAGATATCGCCGTTGGCGATCTTCAGAAGATCTTCTTTTGTGAAATGTGATTTACGAGACAAATTGTATTCCTAATGACCTTTTATTGATAATTTTCGAAGCCCAAGGATAACTCACGTTTTCTAATCGAGCAAGAAAAAAATGTAAGTTGGGACGTCGG
>CAZJWP010000158.1:0-3374 GCA_964549745.1 uncultured bacterium
ATGATAATTACACTGTAGCGGGGCTTGCCCCGCGTAATGAAAATCCCGGCCTAAGCCGGGATTTGAATGTAGCGGGGGAAGGATTTGAACCTCCGACCTTCGGGTTATGAGCCCGACGAGCTACCAGACTGCTCCACCCCGCGATCTCTTGTTTGTTATCTTCTCAAAAAAGGCCCGCAAACTTAGGAAGGAATTCAACCCGAAGCAATACTCCCGTCAATGCATTTCCAGTTCTACGGAAATGGCCAAATGATCTGAGTACCCGCCCAACAGTTTATCACCTACCCAGAACCGAAACGGATAATGTTTATAGTCACCTTCCTGTTGACGATATTTTGGTTTATCATTGATGCTCATACTTCCGGGAACAATACTTAATCCGGATTTATCCAGTAGTCCCTGGCTGACAATCATCTGGTCCAAAATCTCGTCTTTTCCATGCCAAACATAGGTTCCCGCTCCGGCTTTATCCAAAAATGGATCCATTAAATCCACAAGCTGAGTTTCAGGGTCGCTTCCTTTGGCCGTGGCACCCAATACATTATGGACTTCTTTATCCATTGGACCTTCATTAAAATCTCCCATGAGAAGGATTTCTGCGTCAGGGTTTTTCTTTAAAATAGTCAAAATATGCTCTCTTAAAACCGAAGCGACCTTTGCTCGTTTAGGTATGGCTTGCTCCATTCCTCCGTAGTTGGAAGGCCAATGATTCACAAAGAAGTGAATTGTGTGATATTTCCACCTGGCTTTCACATGAAGGATATCCCTCGTACGATCATTTTTGTCAGCCAATGTAATTGAAATCGGTTCCGAAGAAGTAACTTTGAGTACGGATGGGTCGTATAAGAATGCCACATCAATTCCCCGCTCGTCCGGTGAATCATAGTGAATCCACTTGTAATTTCTTCCGGTATATGTGTCATTCAATTGATTCAGAACATCGTCATTTTCCACTTCAGCCAAGCCTAAAGCATCAGCGTTTAGATCGGACAGCACTTCCGACATATGCGTTAATTTCAGTTCCAATGTTTCTTTTGTGACATGCTTCCGACCGTTCGGTGTGAATTCTTCGTCATTGATTCCCGGATCATCCACCAGATCAAATAAGTTCTCTACGTTCCAGAATCCAATGTTAATCGGTTTTGCCGGTGTATTTGAACATCCATGAAAGATGATCACCCCAACCAATACCATAAAAATTGTGTTCATTTTCTTCATAATCTTGCGGAACCTTTTATTCATGTTTTCGTATTCTGACTTTGGAGCAAGCAAAGATCATTCTCTCTGGAAACTCCCTCCTTTGTCCTCCTATTACCTCCTTGGATTGGTCATGCTTGCTCCATTTTTTTATATTCCAAACCCTGAAATTTATTCATCCCATTTTTGAATTCGGATTCAAATTTTGACGGAATTTTCAGCATGAGATTCAATTGATCGCTGGAATCGTCACGAATAATCTGACCTTTGATTTGATTTAGAAAGTAAACAACCTCACCGTAAAAAGAATAGGGACCTCTGATTCCAAAATAGGATTGAGGGATATATTTAATAAAATTCCCGGATTCAATCGCCTGTACGGCGGCTTCACGATAAGCTTCCGATAATCCTCGTTTCCCCAACTTCACACCTCCGAAATGACGCACAACTACACAACCAATGTTCACTCGTTGACCATGGCGCAATTGATTTAATATGGGTAACCCTGCGGTACCATCCGGTTCACCGGCATCTGTGCTGTATTCCATAACTTCGTTCCCGGAATAAAATCGATATGCCCAGCAAATATGACGGGCTTTGGGATGGGATTTCCGAAGTTGTTTTAATTCGGATTCAATGTCTTCCAATTTATGGATTGGAAAAATAAAAGCAAGAAACTCAGATCGTTTGACTTTGATCTTTGCGGAAGCCTTCTCGGTCAATGTCAGCATTATTTTTTTCTAAAGGTCAATTTGATCGGTACACCTTCCAAATCGAAGGACTCTTTCAATCGATTCTCAAGATATCGACGGTAAGAGGTGGGAATCAATTTGGGATAATTCATAAAAAAAGCAATAAGCGGTGGGGCTGCATGTACCTGAGAAACAAATTTGATTCGGATTTGCTTCCCATGGCTGGCCATCGGTGGATTCTGTGCAACCACAGATTGGAGCCAAAGATTTAACTTTCGTGTTGGAATGACAGCCTTTCGTTTTTCGCCCACATTCCAGGCGGTGGCTAAAACCTTTGATATCCGCTGTTTGGAAATTGCAGATATGAATAACTGTGGAAACCCCTTTAACGCCGGAAATTGTTCAACCATATCCTGCGAAAATTTTGCCATTGTCTTGGAATCCTTTTCAATAAGATCCCATTTGTTCACGATCAGAACCAGGCCCTTCCCTTCCTTGATTACCAGGTCAACAATGGATTTATCCTGCTTCCCGAATCCTTTGACTGCATCGATCAGGACCAGAACCACATCGGATCGCTGAATCGCTTTGTGTGTCCGAACCGTAGAAAAGTACTCGATATCCTCCGAAATACGGGCCCGTTTTCGCAATCCGGCTGTGTCAATAAGAATAATGTCCTTTCCATACCAACGCAACGATGTATCAATCGAGTCCCGCGTCGTTCCGGCTACCGGAGTCACAATACTCTGCTCTTTTTGTAGCAGGGCATTCATAAGAGACGATTTCCCTACATTCGGCATACCCACAATCGTCACGCGCAAAGCTTCCGGTTCCTCGGTGATGTCCACAGGAAACTTTGATCGGTCCAGCCGCTCTAACAGTACATCCAACAGGTCCCCCGTAAATCGTCCATTCAGGGAAGAAATCGGAAGAACAGGCTCAATGCCGAGTTCATAGTATAAATACACCTGATCATCCTGTTTTAAACCGTCACATTTGTTGACAGCGAGGACGATCGGTCGTCCGGTTTCATGCAGGAATTTTGCTAAGGCTAAATCACTGGAAGTCGGTTCTGTCCGGCCGTCGACCATAAACAGGATTACATCCGCTTCTTCCACCGCCATTCTGGCCTGTTGGCGCACGGCGGAATTGAAAATATCCGTGTCCTCGGGAATGTAACCCCCCGTATCCACGATCCTAAGGGAAGTCCCTCGCCAGTCCATGGTTCCGTAGATACGATCGCGGGTCACGCCTTCCTGGGAATGGACCACCGCCTTGCGGCTTTGGATCAGTCGGTTGAATAGCGTGGATTTCCCAACGTTGGGACGTCCGACAATTGCAATGGTTGGGTATTTTGACATCGTGATTCTGACGGAGAAATTACCTTATTCCTGATTGGTTCACCAGAAAGCAAATTGGATACAACAATTAGAAAAGAAAGAGCGGGTGAAGGGAATCGGACCCTCGTATCCAGCTTGGGAAGCT
>CAZJWP010000159.1:0-3360 GCA_964549745.1 uncultured bacterium
TGGTTCCTGAATGGATTGACTTTTAAACAGGAAAAAGTTCCGGCTGGAACCGTTATTTCCTCGCGGTTAGAGATTTCCAGTTGGAAGGACGTTTCATGGTTATTGTCAAAAGCTGAAAACGCCATTACGTCCCCAACCGTCAGGGGAATGGTTCGGAGGTAATAGAATAGGGAATATGTGTCGCGCAATGGTTTCGTGACCTGAAACGTGTCTTTCCCCGTGACGGCGATGGATTTTTTATAATCGACTTTTGTCAGGGTTGTTCGCTTGAAACCGCCTTCGCGGATTTTCTTTTTCTGCTGATATGTGGAGTAATTTTCCTGATCAATCCAGGTGTGGACCTGATCCCGGATTTTAAAAATCCGATCGGCGATTTTTCCGGTCCAGGCCGTAAACACCACATGATAAACCGGGTTGGAATCAATGGTATCCGCTTCCAGTACCTGAAGCGAGGCTTGCCCGGCAGGAATAAAATTGAACTGAGCGGAAAAGGTCAGTTTTTCGCCGATTTGAAAGGGCGGTACCTCCGTTTGTGCAATCCCAAGACTGAGGAATAACACCGGCAAACTAATGTGCTTAAGCATCAATTTCGAATCCTTTGCAGGACGGTTCCATCCCATCGATATATCGTAGACCCTTTTGAGGGAGGCAGATCTCCCGCATCAATGATAAGATCAATCTCAGCCCCAAATTCATTGAGAATGGAGGCCGCCGAATTCAGGGGCGCTTGCCCGGTCCGGTTCACACTGGTCGATGTAATGGGGTTGGGATAAGCCAAACTTAATTCCCGGCAAAATTGGGAATTCGGAATGCGAAATCCGACACCGGGCCCGGTTATGCGCGATGAAATCCATGCTTCACTCACCGGGAGTATTACAGTCGTTTCACCGATGAGATATGGCTTTACGGTCTCAAATTCCGATTCACTAAGATTAGCGGCCTTTCGTACCGATTCAGTATCCGGCGCCAGGACGCTCCAGGGGCCGCCGCGACCTTTTATTTGTTCCAGTTTTTCGAGTGCGTTTTCGTTGGTTGTATCCACGCCAAATCCGTATAAAGTGTCGGTCGGATAAACAATCACGCCGCCGGATTTCAAAACTTCCGATGTTTCGGGAATCACGTTTGAATCCCGGGCCGATAGCCTATGCATGAGTTCCTTTCGCTGAAGTCGGAGGTTTGGTTTTCCAGCGGCGATGAAACCAGAAATATTGTTCGGGATGTTCCCGGATCGCCTGTTCCAGAAGCGAGGTGAAGTTTTGGGTGATTTGGGTAATGGAATCACGGGGATTTTCAGGAATGATTTGGAAACGAATTCTGTACCGGTTTGGACCGTCGGTAACGCAGGTGCTAAACAGGATTGGAGCCTGGGTCCGTTGATGATAAACAGCCGCGCCTCTTGCCGTAGAAGCAGGGCGTCCAAAGAAGTTTACAAACACACCCTTCTTGCGGGCATCCTGATCGCTGACCAGAATCAATATTCTTTGATCCTTCAATACACCCTTTATCGCCTTGGATCCCCGTTTATTGTAAATGTGTTTCATCTTTCCGGTTTCACGCCTTTCCCGGAAGTATTTATCGGCTCCGCGATTGGATTGCCGGTTTGCGACCGCAACTATTTTATATCCTGAGTGTCCCAGCCAGGAAACCAGCATTTCCCAGGCGCCAAAATGTCCGGTGATGAGGATTAGGCCTTTTCCTTGTTGATAATAGTCATCCAGAATATCCTTCCCCTCAACCGAAAAATCGGCGTGATGATAAGAAATGGGTAACATCAGGAAATTGAAAAATTCTCCGACAAAATGAATATACATACTCCGGAAAAGATGTTGCCGGTGAAGAGGGGTGAGCTCCGGAATGGCATTATTTATCTCGCGGATTGCATGTTGCTTTCTCAACGGGACAAAGTGAAATATAAAAGAGGCCAGGTTTTGGGCCAGGCGGGGACGGGATGCCGGAGACAAGCGGGTCAATACCCCGGAGAGGCACCGAAGCACAGAGTAGACGAAGTGATCCGTGAATGTCATTTAGGGATATTAATTCCGGTTATGTAGAACGACTACCTATTTTAACAAAACCATTTTGCGAACAATGGAATCATTGGACTGACTGCATTTGAAAAAGTAAATGCCGCTGGGAACCGAAAGATTCCCCTCGTTTGTGCCATCCCAATGCAAAGTCAACATCCCAACGGACGGATGCGGGAAAAACTGAGTTCGAATGACCTGTCCGTATACATTATAGATCGTATAAGTCAGCGGTTGTGAATGATGGATTGAGATTTGAATTTGTGTGTCACCGTTAAAGGGATTGGGATAATTCTGCCCGACCGAAAGTGATGTTGGTACCGGAATCTCATTGTCCGTTGCTTCAGGGCTCAGGATTTCCGTGATCACATCACCGGTTGTGTATTCGGGTGAGAGTCCAAGTAAATAGCACGCCGTTGTGGCGAAATCCGGAGTGCGGCGGTACGTGTTGGTCACTAAGTTGGACTGAAAATCAGGTCCCCGGGTTAGAAGCATAATGTGTCGACACCCATCACATCCGTCGCCATGGCCGCTGAAACCGCCGTGTTGATCGTCGTGTCGTCCGTGGTCATTGGTGACCATTAGATTGGTGCGGTTGGCATAATGCGGGTTGGACTGAATCGCATCCCAGATTGCGCCGACAATACTGTCGGCGGTGGTAATTGCTTGGGTGTAGTCATTCCAATTCCCGGAATGTCCGGCATGATCCACATCGGCCAGGTAGACCCATAATAATTTGGGGTGAGTGGTTTCCATGACGGTCAAAGTGTGCTCTAAAACATCCCGATCGTCCGATCCTTCACTCACAAAAGTTGGCCAGTAATCGGGACCGTAATCAGGACGGATGCTGGGGAGCCAGAGCGAAGTGATGTATTTCAAAACATAAACACAACTGTCTTCCGGAGCATCAGCTTGTTTGCGGTAATATTCGAAAATGGACGGCTTGGTTGTATACTGTGTGGAATATCCGTTCACGACCGTATCCCGGACACCGGTCCAGCTTCCGCACCACAATGCCGGGATTGCTCGGGAAGTGTAGGTAAGCGAATCATTGTAAAAGGTATTGACCAAAGCGCCTTCCTGGGCAAGGGCAGTCATAGCCGGAATATAAGTGTGGCCCGGATCGCCAAAAGTTTCGCTGTAGCGGGCGCCGTCAATAATGACGATAACCATGTTGGACGGTTCCGTTGCTTGTAAAGATGAGAACCCGACCAACAAAAAGGTTAGGAAGACCTGTCGAATAGTTGAATGCAATGTACGGTTTTTCACAGGAAAAGAATCCATGATGAAACATGCAAAGTTACGGGAAAAGTACACGAGGGGACTACCGGATTCG
>CAZJWP010000160.1:0-3301 GCA_964549745.1 uncultured bacterium
TCCGTTAAACCGAATAGAGAGTTCAATGGAAAATCCGGACATTTAAGATTGAAGATTAAATTTTGGAATTTTACTCTACATCACCTGTCACTCGTCACTGTTCACTCTTTCAGAATTGTCCTTGTAACTTCCGCCCCAAAACTTGAACCAATTCTTGTGAGTACCCCCGCCAAAACCATTGCTTTCCAAACGGTCGGCTGCAAACTAAACTTTGCGGAAACCGATACCATAGCCCGCACTTTCGCGGAGCGGGGTTACCGAACGGTGCCGTTCGATTCCCCGGCGGATGTGTATGTGCTCAATACTTGTTCGGTCACCGCCAACGCGGACCGCGATTGCCGGAAGCTGATCCGAAAGGCTAACCGGCGGAATGCGAATGCTTTCATCGCCGTCACCGGTTGCTACGCCCAGCTGAAACCGGACGAACTGGCTGCTCTGCCGGAAGTGAATGCCGTTTTTGGCAGCGGAGAAAAACTGTCTCTGCCGGATCGGATTGACGCCTTGGATCCTGCGATCACAGAAGTCCGGTCATCCGCCGTTGAAACACTCACCGAATTTCAGTCCTCCTTTTCGCTGGAACACCGAACCCGGGCCTATCTCAAGATCCAGGATGGTTGTGACTATCCCTGCACTTACTGCACGATCCCGCTGGCCCGGGGAAAAAGCAGGAATGCACACATTCCTGACCTGATCGAACAGGCCCACGAAATTGAAAATGCCGGAATGCAGGAAATTGTTCTCACCGGAGTCAATGTGGGCGATTTTGGTCAGACCACCGGCGAAACCCTGGAAGAGCTGCTCGTCGCTCTCACCAAAGAAACCACGATTTCCCGCATCCGCATTTCCTCCATCGAACCCAATCTGCTCACCAATTCTATCATTGATCTGGTGGTGGATTCGGACCAGCTTGTTCCCCATTTTCACATTCCGCTCCAGTCCGGATCGGACCGGATTTTAAAAGCCATGAAACGACGTTATTTGAGGGATACCTTTGCCGACCGAATTTCCACTGTTCGCTCACGGATTCCCGATGCCGGGCTTGGCGCCGATGTGATCGTCGGTTTCCCCGGTGAAACCGATACCGACTTCCAGGACACCGTGGATTTCATTGAATCACAGGAATTATCCTACCTCCACGTTTTTTCCTACTCCAATCGTGAAAATACGCCGGCGGCGGAACTTCCGGACCCGGTTCAGAAAGAAGTCAAAGCGGAACGGAGCCGTCTCCTGCGCAACCTGTCTCAACGGAAAAGACTGCAATTCCACAAAACCTTTCTTGGAAGTCAACGACCCGTTTTATTTGAGTACGAAAAAAATGGCCGTTGGTGGGGACATACCGATAACTACATTTTAGTAGCGGTTCCATCCGCTCAACCGCTCCACAACCGCATGTTATCCGTAAAGTTATATGATGCCGAAGCTGATTTCATGACCGGCGAACTTACCAAGCCCCTATGATCAGGGCTGAAAACCTTAGCAAGTCCTACCCGGATCAGGTGTTATTTCAGGACGCGTCCTTCCTGATACAACCGACCCAACGGGTGGGCGTTGTGGGCCCCAACGGCGCCGGGAAAACCACCCTCTTGCGTCTGCTTATCGGACTGGAGTCTCCATCCTCGGGCACTGTGCATCGCCACCGGCGGACCACCATCGGTTATTTGCCGCAGGAAATTCCTGTCGGAAGTGAGCATTCTATCCTGGGAAAAGTATTGGCCGCATTCCCACAATTAGCCAAACTGGAAAGTGAGCTGGAACAGTTGAATCAAAGCGCGGAAGTGCGGGCCGGAAATGCCACTGCATTGAAGAGGCTGGGTGTCCTTCAGCATGAGTTCGAAACTCTGGGCGGCTGGACGCACGAGGAGGACGCCAAAGCCATTCTCACCGGACTGGGATTTGATCCGGGACAACTCCATCATCCCATGAACACCCTGAGCGGGGGCTGGCGGATGCGTGTGCAGTTGGCCGGATTGCTTCTGCAAAAACCCGACTTTCTTTTCCTGGACGAGCCTACTAATCACCTGGATCTGGAAGCATCAATCTGGCTGGAAGATTTTTTATCTCAATGGTCCGGCGGACTGGTGCTGATCAGCCACGACCGCGTATTCCTGGATAAACTCACAACTCACATCCTGGATATAGCCAATCGCACGGTGCAAGTGTATTCCGGGAATTATACCGCTTTCCTTGCCGCAAAAAAATTACAACGGGAACAGCAGTGGGCGGCGTACCGGAATCAGCAACGGAAGATCGAGGCCACGGAGCGTTTTATCGAACGATTTCGATACAAAAACACCAAGGCCTCCCAGGTCCAAAGCCGGGTCAAACAACTGGAAAAATTGAATCGTATCGACCAACCCGAAGAAGAGCGATCTGCGCTTCATTTGCGATTGCCGGAACCGAGCCGCAGTCCACAGGTGCTCATTGCTTTGAACCATGTCAACAAGCGCTATGATGAAACCATCGTATACGAAGGTTTGAACTTTGCGGTGGAACGTGGTCAGAAGATCGGTCTGGTAGGACCGAACGGCGCCGGGAAGTCCACCTTGCTGAAATTACTGGCCGGAGTTGAGAAGCCTACTGAAGGCAAACACAAATTGGCAAAGCATGTGCGTGTCAGTTATTATGCCCAGCATCAATTGGAGGTGCTGAATCCGGACGCAACTATTCTGGAAACCGTTCGCATTGAAGTCCCGGACTGGTCTGACACCCAATGCCGGACATATCTGGGCGCATTTTTGTTCTCCGGTGATACCGTCGATAAAAAAGTGAAGGTACTTTCCGGTGGTGAAAAAGCGCGGTTGGCCCTGGCCCGGATGCTTTGCATTCCGTCTCACTTATTACTGTTGGACGAACCCACCAACCATCTGGACCTGGTTTCCCGGGAAGTGGTGGAAAACGCACTGGCTCAATTCTCAGGCGGGATTGTTTGTATTTCTCACGATCGGCATTTTCTGAACGCAGTGACTCAATTCACCGGAGAGGTGGGAAACGGCGGACTGAAACTCTACGCCGGGAATTACGACTACTACACCTGGAAAAAAGCCAAATCGGAGGATAAGTCGGAACCAAAGTCCGCCGGGAAACCTTCGACGATATCCAAGAACCAAAACGATTATGCGGAACGGAAAAAACGGAAAAACCGTCTTCAAAAAGTGTCCCGGCTCATTCCGGAAAAGGAAAGCGAACTGGAGAACATCCTGAGCCGGTTTGAAGAACCCCGGATTGCCAGCGACTTTGAAGCCCTTCAGGATCTCCAGACCAGGCAGGCTGAACTTGAAAAAGAGTTATTGGCGCTTTTGGA
>CAZJWP010000161.1:0-1850 GCA_964549745.1 uncultured bacterium
TTTGACGGATACAAAACAAACCTGTTGAAACAACTTCGAAGGAGTTAAGCTTTCTTTGTAAAGAAGATGAATTTCTGATTTACTATACTATGACCCAGGGAACTCCATTCATCGGATTATCAATGCTTCCGGCCGTGACCGTCAGCCTGAATATTCCCTTCAAAATACTTGGAAAAATTCAGGGAATACAGAAATCTATATGTTTTCGGGGAAAGACCTGTTATGGTACCAATCGCCAAAACCACCAATTTGTTCTTTTTCCTATGAATTCGAATTCATTATTCCTAAATATGATTCCTAACTTTTGGCTTCAGATTAAAAATGAAAACGGATCGTTAATCAATGATTACCCAAACTAACTGTTAAAATGATCAAATTATTATTAGTCGGCATGGGCGGCTTTGTGGGAGCCGTATTACGCTTTGGTGTCAGCGGTGTCGTTCAGAACTGGACCCGAAGTGTGGATTTCCCTTATGGAACCCTGGTTGTAAATGTAATCGGGTGTTTCCTGCTTGGGATACTTTCACAACTGGTTGAGTCTCAATCCGGGATGAGTTCCGAATTGCGACTCTTGCTCATGGTGGGACTATTGGGCTCCTTTACCACTTATTCCACATTCAATCAGGAAACTCTGAACCTAATGCAAAGCAGTCAGTATTTATTGGCGATCACCAATATTTTCATCCAACTGCTGCTTGGTCTGTCAGCTGCAATTTTGGGGCGTTTTGCGCTTACATCAATTTGGAGGTAAATAATGCAATTACCACCCGAAGGACAACTCTTACGTATTTTTATTGGCGAAAGTGACAAACATGAGGGTTTGCCCTTATATGAATGGCTTGTGATGGAGGCCAAAGAAGCCGGGCTGGCCGGTGCCACCGTATTGCGTGGTTTAATGGGTTTTGGCGCTGCCAGTCGTATACATACATCCAAGATTCTGAGGCTATCCCTGGATTTGCCGATCGTCGTTGAAATCGTGGATACGCAGGAGAAAATTGGTGAATTCCTTGAAAAAATTGAGCCGGTTGTCACGGAAGGATTGGTTACTTTGGAAAAAGCATCAATCCATATTTATCGGCACCAGCATACCGGCGAATAAAATTTATTTCAGGTCACATAAATCCTAAGGAACTTGTCTTAGATTCAGGGTATCAGAGTTGGTAACAAAAACACACAATCTTGTTATGAAATCCAGTAAGACCAGAGAACGACTTCAAACTTTCGGAGAAGAGCTGGCGAACAGCATCAGCCACGGAATTGGCTTGTTGGGCGCTATTGCAGCAACTCCGATCTTAATTGTCGTTGCGGCTCGAAATGCCGGTCCCAAAGCTATTGTAGCCGTTAGTATCTTCGGTTCAACAATGATTTTTCTCTATCTCATGTCCACATTATATCATGCATTACCCCAAAGCCGCGCAAAACGAATCTTCAATGTTCTGGACCACTCTGCTATTTTTATCCTCATTGCAGGGACATACACACCCTTCACTTTGCTGGTCCTGGGAAATGGCTGGGGCTGGTCACTGTTTGGTGTGATCTGGGGGTTAGCCGTCCTGGGTGTTGTTTTAAAAATTCTTGGTTTGCTGGACAACCCGGTCTTGTCAACGCTTCTCTATGTAGCCATGGGTTGGCTGGTGGTCATTGCCATCAAGCCCCTTTGGGCGCACCTGTCTCCCGCCGGACTGATCTGGCTTGCTGCCGGTGGTTTGGCTTACACGCTTGGTGTGGGCTTTTTTGCCGCAACGCGATTGAAATACGCTCATTTCGTTTGGCATTTGTTTGTCCTGGCCGGGACAACTTGCCACTTTATCGCTGTTCTTTTATACGCCGCCTGATCATCAGCAAATACC
>CAZJWP010000161.1:1950-3300 GCA_964549745.1 uncultured bacterium
TGAAATTACCCTTCTAAAGTCCGGACCTCAGGGTGGTGATCAACAAGTGGGCGTCCTGTGAAACGTTCCGTGATTTGCTGTCCCGTATTATGGATCGCCTCATTCGAATTGTACCGGATAACTAACGACTAAACTTTTGTAGATTTTATCATGCCTAAACGAATTGGAATTTTAACCAGCGGCGGTGACTGCCCGGGATTAAATGCCGCGATCCGTGGTGTTTGTAAAGCCGGGATTGAACAATATGGCATAGAATTTATCGGTTTCCGAAACGGTTTTAGAGGACTGGTTGAAGACCGGTCCAAAGAAATCAAGTTGGAAATGTTATCGAACATTCTCACCTTAGGCGGCACGTTTCTTGGGACAAGCCGGGATAAGCCAAATCAAATGCTGGTTAAAGGTAAAATCCGGGACATGACCCAGACCGCTCTGGAGACCTATAAAAAGCATGCGTTGGATGCACTTGTCTGTTTAGGCGGAGGCGGCACACAAAAAAATGCTTTCCGCATGCAAAAAGCGGGAATGAATATCGTTACTCTCCCCAAAACGATTGATAATGATGTGGCGTTTACGGACAACTGTTTCGGATTTGATACAGCGCTTGGGATTGCCACTGAAAGCATCGACCGTCTTCATTCCACAGCCATGAGTCATGATCGTATTATCGTGGTTGAAATCATGGGGCATCGCGCCGGATGGTTGGCACTTGGCGCCGGAATTGCCGGCGGAGCCGATGTGATCCTGATCCCGGAACTACCGTTTGATCTGGGAATCGTTGCCGAGACGATTCAAAAACGGAAAGCTGCAGGAAAAGCATTCAGCATTGTGGCCGTTGCCGAAGGCGCCATGTCAAAAACGGAAGCTCAAATGGTAGAAATGCTGGCCGGGAAAAAACGAAAAGCAAAGACGAAAGCTCAAAAGCAAGCGGCCTCCGCTCAATTGAAGCAATTTCATGATCGGCATGTCTCCCACACCGTCAATTTAACCAGCCAATTGGAAGAAGTGACCGGGATCGAATCCAGGCTTACCATTTTGGGTCATTTGCAACGGGGCGGAACTCCATCCGCCATTGATCGCATCCTGGCGACACGGTTAGGCGCTGCCTGTGCCCGCTGTCTGAATGAAGGGGAGTTCGGAGTTATGATTGCCAGTAAAGGTCAGGGCTCAGAGCGGATTCCTCTGAAAAAGGTTGCCGGTCAAAAGAAATTTGTTCCACGCGATCATCCCTGGATAAAAGCAGCAAGAGAAACCGGTACCAGCTTAGGGATCAACTAACAAAGAGAATGTTAACGTTTTGCAGTTCAAAACTGTGAATTGATTACTGTCTTTTGTTCATTAATTAAAGTCGTA
>CAZJWP010000162.1:0-3267 GCA_964549745.1 uncultured bacterium
ATAAGTGATGTTTATAGATGCTATTTTAACAGGAGTGTGGCCCCCAGAGCCGGGGCTTCGTTGCCCAATTCATTCAGGCGGATTTCCACACCTTTCATTCCGTCGCCAATCGCATGCTTTCGCGCAGTTGATTCAACGATTGGCATCAAATCATCCTTCAATTTGTGATATACATTTCCGCCCATGATAATTCGTTCCACACCGGTGATGTTAATGACATTGGCAATTCCGATTCCCTGAACTTCCGCCTGGAATGTGAGCAAATCCCGGACCACTTCATCGCCTGTATTCCAGGCGTCCACCAGATCGCCGCTTCGGAAGGATTCTTTCCCGGCTAAAACGGAGGTTTTACCCGCATCAAGCGCTTCCTGAAACATAGCTTTGAACCCGCGATTACTCACCACCGATTCAAAGGTTTGGGTTCTGCGCTTCCCACCGTGTTCGACGATAATGACGGCATGACCTATTTCAGCGGCGGTATAATTAAACCCACGGATAAGTTCCCCATGCTGAATGTATCCACCGCCAAGTCCCGTACCCGGATAAAAAGTGTACAAAGAATCGGCACCGCGCCCGGCGCCCAGATGGAATTCTGCCAGGGTGACCAGGTTGACGTCATTGTCCATGATCACTTTGCAACCGATCTTGTCTTCCAGCATTTTGACCAAAGGAACATTTTTCAATCCAAATGAAACCAGATGCTGAGCCACGCCTTTTTCCACATTCACCGGGCTGGGGACCGAAAGACCCACCGCATCGGGAACCCGAGAGTTTGTACCGGAAACAAGCGTGTGTACCATTTCTGCCAATAAATCGACAATGATCTTTGCGTCGATCTTTTTAGGAAGTAGAATCTTTTGCAGAAAGTCGATATTGTGATCTGAATCGGCCGCAATGCCCATGAGCTTCGTGCCGCCCAAATCCAATCCAAAACGTAGCTTTTTCATGTGAAAATTTAGGTTCCGGGAGGACGGGATTAAAAGGAGAGAAACAGACGGTCGGCGGCAGTGGAATGATGTAATTTCCCACCCCAAAATGAAGAATGCCATCGTCCTTTTGAGCGGCGGACTGGATTCCGCCACCGTCTGCGCCGTAGCCCGGAATGAGGGCTACGCGATCCACGCGTTGTCGTTTGATTACGGTCAGCGGCATCGGTTTGAACTGGAAGCATCACAAAATGTGGCCCAGTACTTTCAGGTTGTGGAGCATAAGATTTTCCCGCTGGATTTAGGTACCTTCGGAGGGTCAGCGCTCACCACCGACCTTGATGTGCCCAAAGATCAGGTCGTTGACGATCAGGATTCGATTCCCATCACCTATGTTCCGGCGCGGAACACCATCTTCCTTTCCATCGCCCTGGCGTGGGCCGAAGTGCTTCCGGCAGCAGACATTTTTATTGGAGTGAATGCGCTGGATTACAGCGGTTACCCCGATTGCCGCGGAGAGTTCATCGAAGCATTTCAGACCATGGCGAACCTGGCCACCCGGATTGGAGTGGAAGGTTCGGAACATATACAAATTCACACACCGCTTTTAAAACTGACCAAAGCGGAAATCATTAAGCTGGGAACGGACCTGGGCGTGGATTACAGTCTGACCCACAGTTGTTACGATCCGGCAAAAGACGGCCGTTCCTGCGGACACTGCGATGCCTGCCAGTTGCGTTTGCGCGGTTTCCGGGAGGCAGGCCTGACCGATCCGGTGGAATACGTGGACCGGTCATGAGTTATACGGTAAAAGAAATGTTCCTCACGCTTCAGGGCGAAGGAAAAAATGCGGGACGGACGGCGTTGTTTATTCGCTTTGCGGGATGCAACCTGTGGAGCGGACGAGAAGAAGACCGGCTTTCCGCCGAATGCCGGTTTTGTGACACGGAATTCGTAGGAACGGATGGAACCGGCGGCGGGAAGTTTTCAATCGACGAAATGGTCGATCTGGTGGAGGCCATGTGGCCGGGAAGCGGAAAACCGTTCATCGTTTTTACGGGCGGTGAACCAGGTTTGCAACTGGACCAATCACTGGTGGATGCACTTCATAAAATCGACGCTGAAATCGCCGTGGAAACCAACGGAACGCTTCCCCTCCCCAAAAATTTGGACTGGATCACCATGAGCCCGAAAGCGGGAACGGAAATTGTGGTGACCAAGGGAAATGAGTGCAAGCTGGTCTTTCCACAGGATGGTTTAAATCCTGATAATTTGCTGAAGCTGGACTTTGACCATTTTTTGCTGCAGCCCATGGATTCGGACCACCGGGAAGAAAATACAAGTCTGGCCGTGGATTATTGCCTAAAACACCCGGAATGGTCCCTGAGTTTACAAACCCACAAAATGCTTAATATCCCCTGAGAGATAAATGGAACTTTACAAAGATATCACGTTTGAGGCGGCGCATTTGCTACCCAATTTACCGGACGGTCATAAATGCCGCCGATTGCACGGCCATTCGTTTAAGGTTCGACTAACCGTGACCGGTGATGTGGATCCGGTGACGGGCTGGATCGTTGATTTCGCGGACATCAAGGCTGCGTTTGGTCCGTTTTACGAACAGTTGGACCACCACTATTTGAATGAAGTGCCGGGACTTGAAAATCCCACCAGCGAACATTTGGCGGTGTGGATCTGGGATAAATTGAAACCGGAATTGCCGGAATTGCTCCGGGTGGAAGTGAAAGAAACCTGCACCACCGGTTGCATTTATTCGGGACCGGAAAGTAAGGAGGCTTAGGATGCCAAAAGCAGAGGGAAAACAATTTGCCTTTGACGGACCGGAAGCGATCCGATCCGATTATTTGGAAACCTTCGAATTTGACAGTCCGAACCAACTCATCACCACGGAAACCGACGAATTCACGGCGGTGTGCCCGTTCAGCGGCATTCCCGATTATGCATCGGTGATCGTTGAATATCATCCGGACGGCGGACTCTGTGTGGAGTTGAAAAGCCTGAAGTATTATTTCATCAGTTTTCGGAATGTGGGTATTTACCAGGAAGGTGTAACCAAACGGATATACGACGATTTAAAAGCAGCGTTAAAAACGGAACGGTTGGTGGTCACCACCCTCTATAACACCCGCGGCGGATTCGATACGACTTGCGTGGAAGGCAGTCTGGATTGACAGAAGTTTCATTCTTGCCGTTTTTCTCCGAAAACCTGTTTTCAAAAGGGAACACCTTAACTTAACTTTGCCACCGCTTTTTCACCTGAAAAAACATCTTTTTTGGCTCCGTAGCTTCCCGACTAAGGTCGGGAGTAGAGCAGCCCCGA
>CAZJWP010000163.1:0-3228 GCA_964549745.1 uncultured bacterium
GTGAGCAATAATTGCATCTTTTCCGAAGGCGGCAAGATAAGTTTTAAAAAGGCTATCCATGTCTAAAACCTAATACCCTGAACCCGTTTGCCCGGCATCCGGCAACGCCCTTCGGACTACGCCGGTTAAATAGTTTCAACATAGACGGGTCGAAGAGCGACTAAACAGACTGACAAAAATCTAAAAGTTCAGTCAGTAATCAGGCGGACAGTTCGGCCAACACATCGGCGCCGTGGGTCTTGGTCTTTACCTTGCTCCAGGATTTCTCGATCTTCCCGTTTTCATCGATCAGGTAGGAAATCCTTAGAATGCCCATGTATTCGCGGCCGTAGAGTTTTTTCTGTCCCCAGGCGCCGTACGCTTCCACCGTTACACCGGATTCATCCGCCAGCAGGGTGTAAGGGAATCCTTGTTTCTCCACAAAGTTCTTTTGCCGTGCCGGGGAATCCTTGCTCATGCCCAGGACTTCCACACCCTTCGATTGTAAATCGGGATAATGATCCCGAAGACTGCAACCTTCGGCTGTGCAGCCGGGCGTACTGGCCTTGGGAAAGAACCACAGCAGGACTTTCTTTCCGCGGAACTGGTTGAGGCTTACCGGATTGCCATCCTGATCCGGCAGGGTAAAGTCAGGAGCCTGACTTCCGATCTCTAACATGATTTACTCCTTTTGGTTGGTTTTGGTTTGCCATTCATAAAGCCAATTTTTTGCCCAGGAAGCATAACGCCCCTCGGCGATATTGGTTCGGATATCATCCATGAGCCCGAAGTAAAAAGTGAGATTGTGCAGCGTCGCCAGCCGCAAACCAAGGACTTCGTTGGACTTCATCAGATGTCGAAGATACGCCCGGGAAAAACGGGAACAAAGCGGGCAGCCGCAGTGCGCATCCACCGGGGAGAAATCATCGTTATATTGTGCGTTGAAAATATTGAGTTTACCGGAGGAGGTAAACAACTGGCCGTTCCGGGCATTGCGGGTGGGCATGACGCAATCGAACATATCCACACCGCGGAGAACCGATTCGACAAGGTCGCCAGGCGTTCCCACACCCATCAAGTAGCGCGGTTGGTCCGGCGGTAAAATCGGTGATAAAAATTCCAGCGTGTCCAGCATGGCCGGTTTGGGTTCACCCACAGCCAGACCGCCAATGGCGATTCCGCAGCGGGCGAAGGGCATCACATCTTCAGCGCTTCGTTGGCGCAATTCGTGGGAAATGCCGCCCTGCACAATGGGGAAAAGCATCTGCTCCCACTCGTACAAGGGACCGAAAGTGTTCAAGTATTCATCACAGCGACGAATCCACCGGGCGGTGCGATCCACGGCAGCACGGATCACCGGTTCGTCCGCATCGCCGGGCGGGCATTGATCAAATGCCATGATGATGTCCGCACCCAGATTGCGTTGTATTTCCATGGACAGTTCCGGTGTCAGGTAGTGTTTGGATCCGTCCAGGTGAGACTGGAAATGCACACCGTCCTCATCAATTTTGTTGGTCTTGGCCAGGGAGAAGACCTGGAATCCGCCACTGTCGGTGAGAAGGGCGCTTTTCCAATCGGCAAAGCCGTGAAGTCCGTGGGCACGGTGAATGATGTTGGTTCCCGGACGGAGATACAGGTGGTACGTGTTTCCCAGAATGATCCGGGCGTCCAGCGCTTCAAGATCCCAGGGCGCCAGTGTTTTAACGGCACCATAAGTACCCACCGGCATAAACACGGGCGTTTCGATTACACCATGACCGGTGACAAGCTGCCCGCGGCGGGCGCGGGAATTGGGATCGGTGGCAGAAACAGAAAAAGAAAACGGCATGGATCAGTAAAACAATTGTTTCAACACATCGGCCACGGAACGGACCTTGAAGAGTTTCAGTCCGGGAAGATCGCTTTCCTTCACTTTGGAGCGGTAGGGAATGACGGCGCTCTTGAATCCCAGGGATTTGGCTTCCTTTAATCGGCGGTCAATATTTGATACGCTTCTTATTTCCCCAGCCAGGCCGATTTCACCCAGAAGGATTGTTTCATCCGGCAAGGCCTGATCCCGGGCGCTTGAGGCCACGGCGGCCAGCACGGCCAGATCAATGGCCGGATCATCTACCCTGAGTCCGCCCACCAGATTAACAAACACATCCTGGTTGCCCATGATGAGATTCAGCCGCTTTTCCATCACGGCCAGCAGCATAGCCAACCGCCGATAGTCGATGCCGTTTACATTACGCTGGGGCGTTCCGAAACGGGCCGGTGACACCAGCGCCTGCACTTCCACCAAAATCGGACGGGTGCCTTCCAGGCTGGGATAGATCGCTGAACCGGGAACCTGGGAGAGCCGTTCCTGCAAAAAAAGTTCGGAGGGATTGGTTACTTCGGTGAGTCCGGCGGAATCCATCTGAAAAACACCCACTTCGTGGGTAGCGCCGAAACGATTTTTCACCGCCCGGAGAATGCGGTAATTGTGGCGGTCGTCACCTTCCAGATATAGCACCGTGTCCACCATGTGTTCCAGCATTCGCGGTCCGGCAATGAGACCTTCCTTGGTCACATGCCCAATAACGATGATAGTCACCGGGATGGATTTAGCCATTTGCAGCAGACGCTGACCGCAATCGCGGATCTGGCCCACGGCGCCGGGCAGGGAGTCCAGGCCGGGATTGTAAACGGTCTGGATGGAGTCGATCACTACCAGTTCCGGACGATCCTTTTCGATAGCCGCTTCAATGGCGCCGATTTCCGCTTCACCGGAAAGCCAGAGTGTATCGGCATCAATCTTGAGCCGTTTGGCGCGCAGGGCCACCTGGTCGGGGCTTTCCTCCGCTGAGACGTAAAGTGAGTTCTGTTTGCAGGCGCTCAGGATTTGGATCGCCAGCGTGGATTTCCCAATTCCGGGATTCCCGCCGATAAGGACCAGGGCGCCCTTCAGAAGACCGCCGCCCAATACACGGTCCGCTTCACCAATATTCGTGGGAAAGCGATGAGATTCCGCATGTTCGTGTAAACGCGTTACAACGGCGGGTTTGCCGCTGCGCCGGGAACCGGACTTGGATTTCCCGGATGGGACTTTGAATTCGGAGAGCGTGCCCCATTCGCGACACGCGGGACACTGTCCGTACCATTTGGAGAATTCCTCTCCGCATTGGGAACAGAGATAAACAACTTGAGATGAAGATTTGGCCATAGGACTATTGAATAGCTAAAGCGATAATCATAAGCGTTAAAGTTACTGTGAGTAATAAGTAA
>CAZJWP010000164.1:0-3036 GCA_964549745.1 uncultured bacterium
GGGTTGGGATAAGCCGGATGAAGAGCGAATACTCCCGGAAGGATATCCGTATTTTCGATGGCGAGTGGATTTGTGACAAAACTCCATGATTCGGAACTGAAGGTGCTGTCAGTCCCGTCACTGGCAACCACGTTCCAATAGATCGGTTGCTGAACAGGGAAATCCATATCATTGATGTTCACCTGAACGGACGGGTTTGAAGTTTCGATGAGTGTATCATAATCGATACTGGTAAAATGCACGCCATATTCAACGGGATCATTTTCGACATCTAGTGAATTCGACCAGTTGAATTGAATAAAAGAACCTATGGAATCAACATATCCGGAATCCGGACTCAAAAGATTGAAAGAACCCGGTGGATCATTTACGCTGTTTATATAAATGATCACCTGATTGAAATCAAATCCTTCAATATTGTCACTCACCATATAGACAACACTATCGACACCAAAATAATTCGGCGGAGGTGTGTAGCTCAATTGGTTCAAAGCTTCATTGATTTCCGCATGACCCAACGTATTGGTTGTATCTATACTGAAAAGAATGAGGGGATCGTTCTCCGTATCCGTGTCATTGGAAAGAACGTCGATCAGTACAGTTTGATCTTCATCAATGGTTACAGTGTCCGGATTGGCAACCGGCGGGAGGTTTATCGCCGGTGGGAAATTTGCAGCTCCCGGCGTCCCGAAATCACCGGCGCCAAACGGTTCATCGGAAACCTGCCAGTTTGCACCGACACTATTGTCTAATAGAGGATTTGCAAGCGCCATGGAAGCGCCGTTGGGATCGGGGAAGGTCGCTCCGTTGTCCCAGGCGATGCTGTCAATGGTGATTCCTTGCGTGTTGATTAAAAGCAATTCGTCAGAGCCGTTTCCAAGTGAAATGGCGTCCCCGTACACGTAATCGGCTGTGTACCCGCCATTGATCCCCGAATCGCCGTTCCGGCCGAACACCACAAAACTGTCCGGTTCCACGATCACCGAAGATGAAATTGTGTGGGTATCGATCCCCATATCCTTGATGATCCAACCCTGCATATCAACGGCGGTGGTTCCCATATTGACGACTTCAAACCATTCGCCTTCCAAATCGCCAACGGCGGAAGGATTTTGCAAAACTTCATTTATGACAATCGTTTCGACAACGGTATCGATGATACTGGTATCGGGCGGTGTACTGCCGCCGGTAAACCAAATACGCCTGGCCAGGGTTGAATCCAGGACAAAAGGATTGGGTTTATCTTCCTGGTAATGAGCAATTTTATAGGTTCGTGCATACTCGGTGGAATCCACCGGATCCTGATAACTCCACTGAAGCATGGTTTCCTTTTCAATATTCCAGAAATTGGAGTCGGATACTTCATTGTACATGGCCCAGAAATAAAAAACAGCCCTGGCGGTGTTCCCCTTTTGTATTTCCCTGGGTTCGAAAAGCGAAGCGTCATAATCCTTCTCACTCCACGCGTCAATATTGCTGGCTGGTATTGTCGATCTGGATGAATCCATCCAGTACCACACATCTGTGTTGGCATCGGGAATATCGGCAAAAGGATCATTTCCCCTGGCGGAGTTCACATTGACTTTTGAAGGGAACATATGATGCATATCGCTTCGCTGCGGTTCATCCGCAGCGCCCAGACTTTGCGGCCAGGTGTGTTCGCAGTTAATGTCCTTATTGATCGCATCCGTACTGGGATCGACGTTTGGATCCAGCGCAATTGTATAGCCTGTATAAACACCGGTAAGCAAGCTGTCGTCATGGATATCGATTATACTGTAAAGCGTATCGCGGGCAATGTTATAACCCAACGTTGTAGTCGTTTTATAATTCAGTCTGACAAAATCCAGCAGAGCCTGACCCGTAAGCGTATCCCCAATGGTGATCTGCGGCGGTTGCGCAATTGCGAATGTGATCAGAAATCCGAGAGCATATCGGTGGAGTCTATTCAATGTTTTATTCCCTTATGAATTAACAAATTTAACACGGATTGTCCGGCGAAGGGAAAGGGTATACTTCTCCAATTTTGATAACCGGCGTACTCTGGGGAATATGCACCAAAAAGTGTTATTTTCTACCGCTAATTTAATCTTCAAATCATCATCACTCTGCGGATTCCTCTGCAGACTTTATGGGGGTACTACATGAATGACAAGACAGCTGATTTAGCGGGACCCGGAATCGGCGACTACGGCCAGCTCGAACACGATTTACCCAACGACTACGAAGCTCTTCTTCCACCTTTGGAACGTATGAAGGCTGTGTATGCCGTTAAGCACTATATCGAAACCAATTTGTGCAAGGAACTCAACCTGAATATGGTGCAGGTTCCGTTGATTGTGGACAAGGATAGCGGCGTAAACGATTACCTGGATCGCGACGGATCGCGGACACCGATTGAATTTCCCTGCGGGCTGGGACTGGACAAACCAATCCAGGCGCAGGTTGTACAGGCGGCCACCAAGTGGAAACGAATGGCGCTTAAGCAGTTTGACTGCAAGATCGGCGAAGGTATTTGCACCGATATGCGGGCGGTTCGGAAAGATTATTTTCTGGATCACGACCACAGCGCCTATGTGGATCAATGGGATTGGGAAATGGTCATTGCTGAAAAGGACCGGAATCTGGATTATCTGAAGGACGTTGTGAAAAGAATTTGGAAAGTTCTTCGCGGCGCCGGTGTCATGGCTCAGGAGATGTTTCCACAACTGAAGACATCGAAATATCCGGACTTTCCGGAGGAACTCACTTTTCTCCACGCCGAAGAAATTTTAGATCGCTACCCGGACCTCCCCCGGAAGCAGCGGGAAACCCGGATATTGCAGGATTGCGCTCAGGCGATCTTTATCCTTGGGATCGGCTGGCCTTTAAAAGATGGCTATCCCCATGAAATGCGGGCCGCGGATTATGATGACTGGGTAAGCGAATCCGTTGTAAAGAACGGGGAACAATACCACGGACTGAACGGTGATATTTTGGTCTGGAACCCGGTGACCAAACGGCGGCACGAGCTTTCATCCATGGGAATTCGCGTTA
>CAZJWP010000165.1:0-2980 GCA_964549745.1 uncultured bacterium
GAAGCATTTTGGACGTCTTCACTATCGTTTTGGGAACGAATTAAACTCCCCCGATAAATCGGTGTCGGACAATAATTCGTTCTGATCCTACACGATAGTTTGACGTTGTTTCCAAAATCCTTCCAAGGCGACAAAACAAAGAGAATTAATAATGGGAAAATTCATAAGCCCGCTCTTCGGAGGAGTGCCCCGAAGATTTTCAGCCAAACCCACGACCCCTCTTTGATTCTCCCCTATTACAGGGGAGAAAAGATGATGGATCGGGGCGGCGTGGGTAATAATACTTTTATAAACGGATATTGCTGGCACCCTGGGTCGTAGTGTGAATGTAACTATGGCCGGGAAATATGAGTAATACAGTTGCTTTGGAAGCCATTCTGCCAATTTTGTTTGTGGCAGTAAAATAAATTGAGTTTAACCGGAACATTTTCTTTAATAATCCGCATGAAAAAGTCAAGAGGGAAGAAAAATAAAAAAGGGGTATTCCCTAAATCTAAAAGCAGTTAATTTTAACATTGGATGTGAAGTGAGAAGGAGAAGGTTCACAAAAAAATATTCTGATAGGTTTGGCCTTTCTTGTGAGAATTATCACAGAGGTCAATTCTGATCTATAGTGAAATTAATTACCTGAAAACTAAACATAAGCGGAGTCCTCAATCCCGTATCCATCGGGTCGGTATGAAATTCCGTTTTATTTAACTTCTTCTCAAACCCATACTCACAATGCCGCGGGCGTCCGTTAAGGGACTCACGTGGCGGAGCCGTATCGGGAACAAACTACTTTGTTCGAATACTTTTTAAATGACCATGTCAAACGATAATCAAACGGATGGAATTACCATTAAAATCGCATCTCCCGAAAGTCCCATTGCGATGAAAGACCTTATGGTTTTAGCTCATTCCACTTTTAACACGTTTGTGAAATTTGTAGCCGATATTCAGAATGATCTGATAGCCTTTGGCGGAGAACTTCATGCCGATGCTGAAGCGGTATTACTGGAGAAAGGATCGGAACAGAGCCAGCTTTGGGGAGGCAATTTTTTCTTCGACAGCGCGACCATTGAATACACCTCACTGATCAATATCCGCTCATCGGATCACAATCCTGCTATGGAGGTTCTGGACCCTGACATAAGGGAAAAAATTGGGTTTTTGATTAAAAAGGTCATCCGATGACTGTCTGGCATCCCCACCTTCGCTCCCGATTGAACGATTTTCCGATTGATAAGCAATTATTATTGGCCGGGAATGAGTTAAATCGTGCGAGAAATTTAAAATCGGATAAAACCGAATATTGCAATGCGCTGGAACGATCTATGGAAATTTTGGATATGATTACAGATGGAACTCAGCCTATGACCGGAAGTTTGAGGAAGGAATTGAGACGATTTCGTGAGATGATCGCTCAGGAATATGTGAATCCAACCTTCCATATCGATGGATTAAATCGAATCTTCCTTCAACTCAATCCTAAAATATGGAATGTGTTGGGGCGTGATGATCAAAATGCATGAAACACCCGGCATTTTATCCCGATATAGCGAAAACCACGGCCGATGACTGTGGTTGAATCTTTTTCAATCATCCCGCGATCGGGATGTGACCCCTCTGGGCGTAATTTACAAGATACTACGGGATTTTCCAGTGGGACTCCATATCAAATGGGATTAAATTTTTTGGTTAATTATGTTTGTGAGTAATAATGGTCAATAAAAAGATTAAACGGTTGTGGGTTGTTCTATTCATTTTCTTAATGGTTACGCCCGATATCCTGATTCTGGCTCAATCCACCCAATATCAACAGGTGCAGCAAAAATACCGGGCGCAGGATTTTCCCCGAAGCGGTGAACGGTATATTACGGATGAGTACGGCGTCATCCGGATGTGGGTGAACGTTTGGGGGTGGGTCAATAAACCGGGAAGCCATTTAGTTTATGACGGGATTGATTTGGCCACTTTGCTGTCCGTTACCGGCGGACCGAAAACAGGGGCAAATCTGAAAAAAATCCGTGTTTTTCGGGAAGTCCCCGACGAGAACGGGAAACAAACTTACATTATCAATATGGATAAATTTCTAAAAACCGGGAATCGATCTGACTTTATTAAAGTCCTGCCCAATGACACTTATGTCATTCCGCAAACAACGTTTTCGTATTTGATTTCTCAAACAGGGTGGATCAGCACCGTGATGAATCTAATCAATTTATACTTTTTGGCTGATTACTATCGGACAAGAACGGGTTGAGGAAAAGAGGAGAACGGAGACGGGAGAACGGAGACCGGTGACGGGAGACGGGAAGAGGTGGAATCGGGAGACCGGAGACGGGATGAAGAAGTGAAAAGTTCAAGGTGCAAAGTTCAAAGTTTAAGAGGGAAACCGGAGTCCGGAGACCGGAATCCGAAGGCCTGGATTCACTATAATTATTTATGAATTCTAAAATTGAGAAATTTGAAGACCTGAATGTTTGGAAAGAAAGTGTTAAACTTACAATTGCGCTTTACAAAGAATTGAATTCAACGAATGATTATCATTTTCGGGATCAAATGCAGCGTGCAGCGGTATCAATTGCTTCAAACATTGCTGAGGGTTTTGAAAGAAAAGGAAATAAAGAATTCATCCATTTCTTACATATTGCTAAAGGATCCTGTGCGGAGTTAAGAACACAGCTTTATATTGCAAAAGAAATTGGAATGATAATCGAGAAGCAGAATGTAGATTTTATTGAACAAACTCGTAAAATTTCTGCTATGTTAGCAAATTTAATTAAAGTAAGAAGAGAAAAGTTTTAATGATAACTTCGGTATCCGTTTTCCGGACTCCGGTTTCCACCCTATTTAAATAAAAATATGTCAGAATTAACAAATATCAATACTCCCACAGAATTCGAAGACGAGATTTCCTACAAGCATTTCTGTATATTCGTAATGCGTTATGAGGAAAGCGTAATGCGTGATGAATAATGAGTGAACTGAGGACGCA
>CAZJWP010000166.1:0-2943 GCA_964549745.1 uncultured bacterium
CGTTAAAAGACTATTCGTCCTCCGGATAAAGGATCACCCGCACATAGCGATCATCAAATACATTCTTTGCCGTTTGTTCAATATCAGCCGTGGAAAAAGCATCGATCCATTGCTCGTAATTATCGAATTCATTGTAGTCACGGTGATCGTAAGTGTATGCCTGCATAACGCGGAGCCAATATCCGTTTTCTTTCAGATTGGTTTGCCGTTCCCGTCTTTGCGTTTCCTGGACTTTCTCTACATATTTGTCCGATAGCCCGAATTGTTTAATACTGTCGATCTGGGTAAAAGTGTCTTTCGTCAATTCCTCCACCCGCGCCGGGTTACAACCAAAAGCAATCGTCACCTGTGCTTGTTCGAAGGGATAATGGTCAGCATCGGCCCGAACGCGGACACCATAAGTTCCGCTTTTATCCTCGCGTAATTCCTCCCGCAGTTTTATCCGGATTGCCTGAATCGCACTATTGAGGATATAAGCGTTATGAGGTGTCCAATCAAATGGCGCTGTGTACGTCAGTTGAGTCAGGCTTTTGGGTTCGGTTCCGCGATGAACAATTTTTTCCACTTCTCCTTCCGGCGCCCGAATACCCACATCTTTCCAGGATTCATCCCGGTGGATGGCCGGTAATCCGCCGATGTATTCCAGAACCAGCGATCTAAATGTTGCCGGGTCGATCTTGCCCACAAAGAAAAATGTAAAGTCGGAGGCATCGGCAAACCGATCATTGTAGATTGGAAGGACTTTGCTAAAATCAATTTCCTTCAGCATATCCACGGTAAACGGACGGCTTCTAAAATGGTGGTTTGCCAGCGTAACGGAGATTGTATCGCGGTAAGCGCTTTCCGGACTGGCAGAGCGATTTTGGAGCCAGCCGGTCATTTGCTGCATGAAGGCATTGTAGCCTACCGAATCTGCGCGGGGAGCCGTGAATTCCAGGTAGATCAACTGCATCAGCGTTTCCAGATCATCCGGTGAACACCGGCCGCGTAGTCCCTCCTGTAAACTGTGGATGTAAGGCGACACCGAAGCCACCTTTCCACTCAGTTTCTTTTGAAGAGCATTTGCATCAAAATTCCCCAATCCGGATTGACTCATGATCCCGGTTACAGTGGTGGCAGTCACAAATTCGTTGTCCGGTACCAGTGAATTCCCGCCGGGACTCTGAGCCGAAAACAGGATTTCATCATTTTTAAAATCGGTTGATTTAAACTGCACTTTCGCCCCGTTGGACAGGGTCCATTCGGTAATCCCAACGTTGTCGTAGGTGGTTTCATTCACAATTGTCCCTGCTGCCGGAGAATTGGCCACCAGGGGTTCATCCGAAACCTGATCCACGTACGGTTGGATATCCTCGGCAGCCACTTCATCGAACAAACCCAACAGAGTGGATTTATCGGGAACCGTCACCCCTTCTTTGTCCGGTGCATTGACCATCAGGACACGATTATTGTCGGCGTAATCCTTTTCCGCCACCGTGTTGACCTCATCCAGTTTAATCGTGGGTAACATGGTCTTGTAATATTCGTATTCATTCTCAATTCCCGGGATGGCCTCTCCATCAAGGAAATTGTTGATATATTCCCGGGTAAATCCCCGTGAGTTCTGGTTCTCGCGGTCTTTGTAGGTTTTTTCCATCCATTTCATGGATTCGGTCTTTTGCCGTTCCAGTTCCGTTTCGGTAAAACCGAACCGCCGGGCTCGTTCCACTTCTTCCAGCAATGCTTTCAAACCGGAAGTAATATGATCGTTCTGAACATAAGCGCCAAGGTAAACTACATTTTTAGTGCGGACAAATTGTCCCTGTCCCGTATAGGCATACAGGAATGGCGGGTCAGCCTCGCGGGTGCGCTCATCCAAGCGACTGTTCAGCATCCCTGAAAAAAGGTTTTTCACCAGCGCACGACGATAATCGGCCAGAGTTTTGTCCTGCTCTACATCCCGTTTCAGGTAAACGGAAACGCGGGTATTGGTGGCTTCCTTGTCGGTTGCGATAGCCACCAGGCCTTCTTTCTGATCGGGGACCGGAAATAATTCTCTCTTCCGTGGATGATCCGGTTTTTGGATTCCGCTGAAATGTTCTTTTATCGTTTTTTCCACCCAGTCCACATCGAAATCGCCTACGGCGATGACCGCCATCAAATCGGGACGATACCAATCGTGATAAAATTTTCTGAGCGTCTCATAGTGCGCTGTATCGACAACGGCATATTGACCGATGGGAAGACGCACCGCATACCTGGAATCTTTAAAAAGGATTGGAAATTGTTTGTCGCGCATCCGGGCTTCGGCCCCGCGGCCGAGACGCCATTCTTCCTCCACTACACCACGCTCTTTGTCGATCTCATTCGTATCCAGCGTGGCATTGTGCGCCCAGTCTTCCAGAATTTGAAAACCGGTGGACAGCTGATCCAAACTATCCGTGGGAACCTTGAGCATATAAACAGTTTCGTCAAAACTGGTGTAGGCATTCAAATCGGGACCGAATTTGGTTCCAATCGATTCCAGGTAATCCACCAATTCCTGCTTTTCAAAATGCTTAGTGCCGTTAAACTCCATGTGTTCCAATAAATGCGCCAGACCTTGCTGATTATCATCTTCCAGCACCGAACCTGCATTCACGGCCAGACGGAGTTCCGCCCGCTTTTCCGGTTCCGTATTTTTACGAATATAATAGGTCAATCCGTTATCCAGTTTCCCAACACGCACTTTGGGGTCGATGGGAAGCGGTGAATTCAAATCGCCTTTGGCGGATTCCGGCTTTACCGAATGGGTTTGGGGTACACAGGCAAAGATGCCAATAATTAAAATCCAGGATAATAAACGCTGGGTCATGACAAACTCCTTGTCGTTAAAATTCGTTCCTTTTCTCAAGACAAAAAGTAAATGGTTTGACGGATACAAAACAAACCTGTTGAAACAACTTCGAAGGAGTTAAGCTTTCT
>CAZJWP010000167.1:0-2859 GCA_964549745.1 uncultured bacterium
CATTGTTTAAACCGCAATTCCCACAATCCGGGTTTGTACTGATAACACATTATCATACTCAGAACGATACCGGATTTCTAATGTATCCATAACTGGTTCAAGTCTTTGCTTAATCAGTTTTATTTTACTACCAGATATTCCAATTCCTGGCGTTTCGGGGATTGACGAAAGAAAGTTAATATCAACATCCGGTGGCATATCGAGCGTATTTCCTTCCTCATCAAAACGAATGATATGATAAAACCGCACTGATTCATCATCGTCAAGTTCTACATCTACAGCAATTCGTACTTGTATATCTGTTGTATGCGAATGTAGTTGAGCAATGACCCCCCATTCCCTTGAACTAAAATATTCTATAATGGCATCTACTAATGGATGCCCCAATCCCATAAATTCAGCCTGTCGAGATCGCATGGCCACACTCCGGTCAAATGTGGCTTTCTCATAAAAGGCCGATACATTGGGAAATGGCATTAAATGATCCGGTACCTGAATTTTGCAGAAATCACCTTCGTCGACAAACATTCCGCCCAAATGAATGATAGCTAGCGCACAATAATTCTTTAGATCGCCTGGATTGAAACACCCCTTTAGTTCCCGATAGTGTTCAAGATTGAATGTATCCAGATCCTGTGCTAAATCTTTCAGAGCATCGGTGGCTTCCCGTGCTTTTTTCATCGCTTCAGTAATCTCCGCTTCGGTTCGCTTATAATCTTTATAGACAAGAGCTTTCCGGTATAGATCATGGTAATTAGTCAAAGAACTCATCAGACCCAAGATTTCAGATCTGAAATCTTCACTCACTTCGCCAGTAACAGAATTCACCTTTCCTATTGATCTCGCTATTTCAGAAAGTTTGTCCTCCAATATAGAATATACTCTATCCTCAACCGTTCCCTCTGCTACCAGATTATAGACCTGGACCGTTTCCTCTTGTCCATACCGGTGTATTCTCCCGATCCGTTGTTCAACTGCCATCGGATTCCAAGGAAGATCATAGTTAAAAAGTATTCTACAATTCTGAAGATTAATTCCTTCCCCTCCGGCAGAGGTACTAATCAGAAAATGCGGACCGTCTTCATCCCAAAATGCTTCCTTTGCGGCAATTTTATCTTCCAGACTTCCACCTCTGATTACGGTAATTTCCCTGGAGCTATAAATCTCACCAAGTTTCTCAACCAGGAATTTCTGCGTTTCCAAATACTGAGTGAAAATCACAAATTTTTCACCAGGGTTTTCCCTTCTTATGGATTCGATACCACGCACAAGGGTATCGAATTTTCTATCGGTAACATTGGGAACAGCTTCAATCAGCTTTCTCAATTTTTCAATTTCATTGGGGATTTGTGCCTGACCCACAACAACACTGTCATCCTGTTCAACATCTTCCAGAGCCCATTGCGTTATTTCAGCACGTCCCCCACGACTGGTAATGGATTGACGTATCTGTGTAATATATCGATCAGCCTCCTCCTTCCAGGTTACTGTAGGTTGAATATTCAATATGGTAACCGCCAGTTTTCGCATTTCCTCTGTTTTCCGGACTATCTCCTGTGCTATTTTAGCATCTCCCGGTTTTTGTTCAAGGCGATGCTCCAGTGCAATCTGCGTTCTTGCCAAAAGTCCCAATAATCTGCGGCGTAGAGCTTGCCTGATGGCATATAAACTGGATGCCATGATCTTTTGAAAGGTGGTCATGACGAATCCTATGGCACGCTGATTCGATGTCGTCTTGGTTTGATCTATGCCGGCTGCACCATAACCCTCTTCAAGATAGTTATTCAACTCTTGATAAAATCGGTATTCCTGCATGGACATCTGAAAAGATTGGGTTTGCACCTGCCGCCGCATGAAAATTGGATTTCCTTTTGCATCGGTAACTTCCTTCTTATTCCTTCGTATCATGACCCGGTTTAACAGCCCTTTGTGATCCATCAAATCTTCTGGCCCTTCGAATAATTGATCATCCAATAGTTGAATAAGGGACCAGAACTGAAAACGGTCACCCTGGTGTGGTGTAGCAGTCAGGAATAATAAGTCTTCTGTATGCGTGCGTATAGCTTCGGCAAACTGAAAGTTCTGTGTGGATTCAATTCTGCCTCCTGAGTACTGTTTCCGTGATAAGTGGTGAGCTTCATCGAAAATAACCAGATCCCAGCTGGGACCATTCAACAAACGATTTTTGTGGTGCGGTTGTTTAATGGTATCGATTGATGCTATGACTTTGTCATGGTTTTCCCACGCTAACGCGTTTGTTGCAATAAAGTCCCTACCCAATACATCAAAATGAATCCGGAAGGCGTCTCGCATTTCGTCCTGCCAGTTTACGGTAAGACCCGCCGGACAAACGATCAATATTCGAAGTTCTCTTTTCCCTTTATTGCGGGATAACAATTCACGAATAATCATTCCCGTTTCGATGGTTTTCCCTAACCCCACTTCATCGGCAATCAAAAAGTGCCTTCTTATTGCAAAGACTACTCTGTGAGTTAATAATATCTGGTGAGGAAGTAAATCGGTACGGGTATTAGAAAGTTCTCCTCCTTTATTCTGCAGTGGGAACTGGATTGCCAGTTGCTTCAGCAGGAATTCTTTGGGGTTGTCATAATCACCTTCTTCCAAGCGGGACCAAAGGTCTGCAATTGTTTCGGTTTTATCTTTAGGAACGGTCTTTAATTGACGACCCCCCGGAGTATTAAAGACGACCTCTAATTGTGTAATTCCCCCTCGTGAAAATTCCCGGATGACTTCGCCAACACCCCATTGGGGCTTACCCTGAACCCGGACGGATTGTCTTTCTTCTACTGTTTGATATTCTGCCATATTATCCTGATAAGTTTGCATTGGTTGTGTAAA
>CAZJWP010000168.1:0-2849 GCA_964549745.1 uncultured bacterium
CACAGGATTTTCCCGTGGGACTCCATTTATACCAACTAAAAACGGTAGTCTGTGTGTGAATTTCAGAAAATCCTGACCGTCACCGCGGAATCTTTTTAAATTTCGGTTCTTCTTTTTTTCTCATTTCAACCCAAAAGGACTTTCCATGGCAAATTACGTTTATTTTTTCGGTGCCGGTAAAGCCGACGGTACAGCGGAAATGAAAAACCTGCTTGGCGGTAAAGGCGCCAACCTGGCAGAAATGACCAGTCTGGGCATCCCCGTTCCACCCGGATTTACCATAACCACCGAAATGTGTAACGCTTATTATGAGCACAACAAACAATTCCCCGATTCTCTTACCACCGAAGTGAATGATGCGCTTCATCGTGTAGAGGAAATCATGGGCAAACGCTTCGGCGATGCCGAAAATCCCCTGCTGGTATCGGTTCGCTCCGGCGCCCGGCAATCCATGCCCGGTATGATGGACACGGTTCTTAATGTGGGGCTGACACCCAAGACCATTCCCGGGCTGGTCGCCAAATCAGGAAATTCCACTTTCGTGTACGATGCATACCGGCGTTTGATCATGATGTACGCCGACGTGGTGATGGAAAAAGCCGAAGGCATTGAACCGAAAAACGAAGAAGATGCGATCCGCCCGCGTTTGGAAACTATGCTGGACGAATACAAAGAGATTCACGGTTACTCTTCTGATACTGACTTGTCTGCTGATGATTGGAAAATCCTGGCCGTCAAATTCAAGGCCGTCATCAAAGAGGTGTTGGGTGTTCCCTTCCCGGACGATCCCATGGATCAGTTGTGGGGCGCCATTCGCGCCGTGTTCCAGAGCTGGAATGGAAAACGGGCCATCAAATACCGGCAGCTTGAAGGTATTCCCGATGATTGGGGAACGGCTGTAAACGTGCAGACCATGGTCTTCGGAAATATGGGCGACACCTCCGCAACCGGTGTTGCTTTCACCCGCAATCCCGCAACCGGAGATGGTCAGTTTTATGGCGAATGGTTGCAGAATGCCCAGGGAGAAGATGTGGTGGCCGGGATTCGCACACCGCACCATTTGAATGAGTCCACCAAGCCGGACGATGCCGGTGATTCCATTTCTCTGGAAACATTTCTCCCCGATGTTTATGCGTCGCTGGTGGACATCCGTAATAACCTGGAAAAACATTACACCGATATGCAGGATATCGAATTCACCATTGAAGACGGTCGTCTGTGGATGCTCCAGACCCGGACCGGAAAACGGACCGGACCGGCGGCGATAAAGATGGCGGTTGATATGGTGGAAGAAGGCTTGATCGACCGGAATACGGCGATCCTGCGTGTTCAGCCCAAACAATTGGACGAACTGTTGCATCCCATGTTAAATCCGCTTGAGGAACAAAAAGCGCCTGTCCTGGCGAAAGGTTTACCGGCTGGTCCCGGCGGCGGTACCGGGCAAATCGCCTTTACATCCGACGAGGCAGAGCGTCTGGGTTCCGAAGGAAAGAAAGTCGTTTTGGTTCGGGAAGAGACTTCTCCCGAAGATGTACACGGCATGCATGCCGCAGCTGCAATTCTGACGGCTAAAGGCGGGATGACCAGTCATGCTGCGTTGGTGGCTCGCGGCTGGGGAAAATGTTGTATCGTCGGTTGCGGATCTTTAGACATTGACGCCAGGAAGAAAACGCTGACCGTTGGCGAGCAGACTTTCAAGGCCGGTGACTGGCTTTCCCTGAACGGCTCCACCGGTAAAGTGTACGCCGGACAGGTTCCGCTCACGGCAGCCGATCCGGAATCCAATAAGGAATATGCTCAGCTTATGGGTTGGGCGGACAAAGCCCGAAAACTGAATATCCGCACCAATGCGGACCGTCCGGAAGATGCATCCCAGGCCCGAAAATTCGGAGCGGAAGGCATCGGCCTCTGCCGAACCGAACACATGTTCTTTGATCCGCAACGGATCATGGCCATGCGCAAGATGATCCTGGCAGAAAATGTAGAGGCGCGCCGCAAAGCGGTGATGGAACTGCTGCCCTTCCAGCGTCAGGATTTCAAAGGTATTCTGGAAGCGATGGAAGGTTTGCCGGTGACCATTCGTTTGCTGGATCCGCCGCTGCATGAGTTTATCAGTCTTACCCCGGAACAGGTGGATGAATTGGCAAAGGAACTTTCGATTGATCCAAAAGCCATTCGGACGCGGATTGAAAATTTGCATGAGTTCAATCCCATGCTGGGCCATCGCGGTTGCCGGCTGGGCATCGCCTATCCCGAAATCACGGAAATGCAGGCACGGGCGATTTTTGAAGCTACTGCGGAACTGACCTCCGAAGGCAAATCGGTCCTTCCGGAAGTGATGATCCCGCTGGTGGGAACCGTCACTGAATTCACTCACCAGGAAAAAATTGTCCGTCGAATGGCTGACGCGGTGATGAAAGAAAAAGATACCACCTTCGACTATCTGGTGGGCACTATGATCGAGCTTCCCCGGGCTGCTCTCACGGCCGATCAAATTGCAGAAAGCGCGGAATTCTTCAGCTTTGGGACCAACGATCTCACTCAAACCACCTACGGTTTCAGCCGTGACGATATTGGCGGTTTCCTGCCGGAATATCTGAGCCAGAAAATTCTGGATCATGATCCGTTCCAGAGCCTGGATACCACCGGTGTGGGCCAATTGATCGAGATGGGTGTGAATAAAGGACGGGCAACGAGGGCCAAGCTTAAAGTCGGGATTTGCGGTGAACACGGCGGTGATCCGGCCAGTATTGAATTCTGCCATGGCGCCGGACTCAATTACGTAAGCTGCTCACCTTTCCGGGTACCGATTGCCCGGCTGGCCGCAGCTCAGGCAGCGTTGAAGTAAT
>CAZJWP010000169.1:0-2759 GCA_964549745.1 uncultured bacterium
TTCAATCTATTTTAATAAGAAACTTCTGTGTAAAAAAGTCGTCGACAATACCGGAATTGACCCGGATATCTTCCATCTCCAGAACGGATTCATTTCCGTTTTCCAGATTCCGCATAATCATTTTTTTAGCAAACCAGAATTGACCTTTCTTGACATGCTCCATGATGTTTAGGACCTTAACCATCTTTTGCCGATTATTGTAATATTCGACTTTTTTAACAAGCCAGTTCCGCGGATCGATCCAAATTCTCCGATGGCTGTATTGAGACGATTTGGGCATTTGCTGATCCACAATCTCGCAGGAAATCGAATCCAGCATGGCTCCGCCCACATACCGAAGATTGACACTATCCGGAACTGTCTCTTTCAAATCCTCATACGTAAACTCGGTACCTAAAAGTGATTTCGACTGATCTCCGCCGGCAATTTGTTTAGCTGCGTGGAGTTTGGGAAGGAACAACCATTGATCGTTGTTACCATCCCGATAATTCCAGGTTAGGACTCCGATTCCCTTCGCAACGGCGGGCTTGATGAATCGCATCATAATCTTGCTTCGAAATTGCCCGTTCGTATAATTTTTTTGATACCGTGTCAATTCTCTGACTTTGGTACTGAAACGATTCCCGCGACGATGTTTCATGGTGAGAATCAAATTGGATACGGTGGATTCCGGATGAGGATTCCGGGATACGCGAACCATCATTGCATACGCTGATGATGGATTCTCCTGCCCCAAAAGCAGAGAAAACGCTATCAAAAGGATGCTCAGTTTATGCGTCATTCACCTTCCGTTGTTGAAAATGCCGAATCAGGAAAATCGGGATATACACAATCGGCGTTAGTACGAAATTTAGGCCGAAGCTTATTAAAAAGCTGGCACCGTGCCGAAGTTCCATCCAACCGGCCACTTGCATGACCAGGATTAGATAGATCGCCAGAGCGATACTGAAATCCCTTTTGACGAATAGGACACTTTCGTGCCACAATCCGGGTAAACTCATGCTTCCGTCAAAAGACGTATTGTGGAACCACTGCGTCAACACAAACAGAATAAAAAGTGCAGACAGGATCAGAAAAATCCTGGCAATCATTTTATCGTGTGCACCAACTTCGCTCATTTGTGTAAGAATTTAGGTTGAAACAAACTGATTAATGCCGGAAGAACCGTAAGCGCACCCATCAGACAAATTGTAATTGAAAGCACGATCAACAGACCAAAAATATTGACAGGGAGAAAATCCGAATAGACAAGTACCGAAAATCCAACAATGACAGATAGCGCATTGTATACAATCCCTTTTCCGGATATTCTCAGCGTTGTAAATATAGCGTCTTCCAATCCGAGTCCTTCGCGAATGTGTTCGCGCAAATGCCAAAGGAAATGCACTGTATAGTCGATCCCGATCCCGACTAAAATACTGGACAACATGGCCGTGGCAATGGTGAGTTCGATACCCATATATCCCATCACGCCAAATTGGAATATAATCGCCGTACCCAGCGGAATAATAGACAACAGCCCGGCTACAATTGACCGAAAAATCAACGCCATTAACAAAAATATCGCCAATGTCGAAAGACCCAGGCTAACCATTTGGCCTTTTAGGATCATATCGGAAAGAACACCTAACAATGCTGCCAGACCGCTCACGCGGATATTTCCGCGATCGTAAAAGTTTGCCCGGATATAATCTTGCAGATCTTTGACTAGATGCGCAATGGACATTGTCTGAATCCGGTCTAACCGGGCCATAATTTGGGCATGCTGTGGATTTTCCAGGTCGTCCAGGAACGGATACAGATCGGATTCATCTCCCGTTAAGGTATACAAAAACAGGTATTGGCTGATGAGATCAGGATCATCCGGAATGACTTCGTATTTGGGATCATCGTCATGAAAAGCACGATTGATCCGTTTAATCACATCTACGATTGACATGGTTTGTGTGACCAGATCATTTTCCGCCAGATGATTTTGAATCTGCTCCACCTCCTTCAAATTTTCCGGTTGCAGCATACCGCCATCAACCAAAACGGAAATTGGGATTGCTCCGCCAAAAGCCTTGGATATGGTTTCATTGTGCACCCGGATTCGGGCATTCTTTTTATAATAATGGTCCGGGTTCGCATCAACTTTGACAAACTGGATTCCCCAAATGCCCGCCAGCGCCACAACCAGGACGCCAAAAACAGTTTGACGATTAAACCGAATAAAGAAGTGTCCCCATTGGTGGAGAAAATTATTCATCTTTTCAAAGCCGGCCGGGTGTTTCAGGTAGCGCGGCCGCGGTGCGATTGTGAGTGCGGCCGGAACCAGAACCATACTGAACACAAAGGCAGTGAAGATCCCAAAAGACATTTCCCAACCCATTTCCTGAGCTTTGGGAAGAAAATGCCCGAGCAAGCTTAGGAAACCAAGTACGGTTGTCATTCCGGCTAAAAAGATCGGGACGTTCAGATTCCGTACGGTCTTTAGAATGATTTCAAGCCGCTCACCCAATGGATTCATCCTGGTGAATTCATAATAATGGGCGATAATATGAATGCCGTAATCGTTAGCAATGGCAATCAACATTACCGGAATTAGAATTCCGGTAAACGGCAATGTCACATTCAGCCAGGCCATCAAACCAAATGTCCAGATCGACGACAGGATCACCACGCCAAGCGGCAGGAAAATGCCTAACCAGGAACGAAAAGCCAGTGAGAGCAGCAGGATCATAAAGATGATGCCGTAGGGCAAAAAGCCTTTCAGATCA
>CAZJWP010000170.1:0-2745 GCA_964549745.1 uncultured bacterium
ACTTTCTCATAACCGGTCAGCACATGTTCTCGCTCAGGCGTATCTGATAACAGCGGCCGGAGGGCAGGTACCAAATTGTCCGGTTTCATGGACCCTTGCAAGAATTCCGGTAGAATGAGTTCTTCGGCAATAAGATTGACGATGGAGGCGAACCGAACCCTGACAAGACTCCGTGCCAGCATCCATGAAAATGAAGATAAACGATAACAGACAACGGCGGGACAATCGGCGATTGCCGCTTCCAATGAAGCCGTTCCGGAGGCAACCAGCGCTGCGGTGGCTTGGCGTAATTCTGTGAGTGCATTTCCTGAAGAAATATGAAATCCACCGGGTAAAGGATCAAGGGTAACTCCGGGCGCCCGGACTACATGGACAAACAAATCGCTGTTTTCCCGTTGCAATCGTTTTGCTGTTTCCAGAAAGACCGGCCAGTGGCGATTGACTTCCTGTTGTCGGCTTCCCGGCAGGAGGATCAGTCGCGGAGTGGATGACTCAGATTTTTCCGGAAGTTCTATATCCACAAAAGGATGTCCGATGAACGAAACATCGACCTGGTGATCACGAAACCAGGCGGCTTCAAACGGGAAAATAGAGAGGCGTTGATCGGTATGCTCCGCCAGGATGTTTACGCGGTTTTCTTTCCACGCCCAGACTTGTGGCAGGATAAAATAAGTGACGGGAATTCCCAGGTGTGAGATTTTCTTTGCCAGACGCAAATTGAAACCCGGGTAATCGATGAGAATCACCCGATCAAAATTCCCGGCGCGGATGTTATCCAGCGTAGAACGCATCACTTTCATCATAAACGGGATACGGCGAAACACTTCGGAAAATCCCATCATGGCCAGGTGCTGTATATGTTGATCCAGATGTAAACCTTCCATGACCATCTTGTCGCCGCCATGGCCCTGGAATCGGACTTCAGGTTCCAGCGTGTGAATCGCACGCATCAAACTGGAACCGTGTAAATCGCCGGATGCTTCACCGGCGACAATATAAAACGAAGGACCGGGCATA
Source organism: uncultured bacterium (assembly GCA_964549745.1). Classification (GTDB taxonomy): domain Bacteria; phylum Fidelibacterota; class Marinisomatia; order Marinisomatales; family J089; genus J089. The sequence goes on from CAZJWP010000170.1 coordinate 1,018, forward strand.
GTTTAGAACAGGAAAGCTCTAAGAAGAATAATTACCGCAATCACAGCAACATTTTGAAGCGTACGTCTTTCCGTTCTAACTGTTTTGGCGATGGACATTGGGGTCCGGTCATCTGTATTAGGCCACGGTCGAAGCCGCGGCAACAGCGCCGGTACGTTTGCCTTGTAGGTTTCGTATGCATCACCAAAAAGCTCGGTCAGTTTTTGTTCTTCCAGCGAAATGATCAAGCCATATTGAAGGATAAAAAACGCCCAGGTGATCAGCAACATGACCAGCAAATTTGATGAACCGGCGAAAAGGACAATACCGGTATACATAATCATATTCCCAAGATAAAGGGGATTGCGTACCCTGGCAAACGGGCCGGAAGTACAAAGCGACGGAGCGCCAACTTTGGTTGTACGGGTAATGCCGCCGGCATATCGCACACCGCTGGCACGGGTCATTTCTCCCAACAGAACCACGACCAAACCCCACACGCTCAACGGCCACGAAGGGTGGGCAAAATAGATGATCAGCAGGGCTAACGGAACGGGAGTGTAACTACGGTTTTTAAAAAAGAAATTGCGAATATCCACTCAGAGTAAATCCTCCAATATCATGTCATGAATGCGCGTGGCAACAAAAAGCGCCTCACGTCCGGCCCGGCCGTCAACAATTGGTTTGGCGGCTCCCCGAACCATATTAGCAAAATTTATCATTTCCAGCTTTAGAGCATCCGCCGGTTTGACTTTGGGTTTTTCATAAAAGATTTTACGGACACGACCATTGCGTTCCAGTTCGGCAGTCATAAGCGCATTGGGGTCTTCTGCATCAGCCTCCATAACGCGATAAACTTCCGTAAGCCCCAACAGAAAATCAATGGTAATGTATTGATCCTTTTGGAAAATTTTTATTTTTCGAACCTTATCCTTTGCGACGCGGCTGGAAGTGACACTGGCAACCGTTCCGTTCTCAAAACGAATCCGGGCATTGGCAATGTCAACGGACTCGGTGAGAATTGATACACCGCTGGCGCGAATGTTTTTCACCGGCGAATTCACCAGAGCCAGGAGAATATCGATATCATGGATCATTAAATCCAGGATAACCGGGACATCCGTTCCCCGGGCCGTGTAAGGGGCCAGGCGTTGCACCTCGATGTATTTAGGCGCAATGGCATAATCACGCAGAGGAATCAACGCCGGGTTCAGGCGTTCAATATGACCCACCTGGATTCGAACGTTGTTTTCTTTAGCCAGGGACAATAACGCATCAGCTTCTTCTACGGTGGATGTGATGGGTTTTTCGATAAACACATGTTTCCCGGCCCGAATGCATTGGGAAGCAACCTCTGCGTGAAATGAGGTCGGTGTCACAATGGAGCAGGCATCGCACTGATCCAGGAGTGCATCAATTGACGAAAAAGCAACGGTCTCATATTTTTTCGCAATGGCCTGGGCTCGATCCAAATCGTTATCGAAAACACCAGTCAACTCAACACCTGAAATAGAACGTAAATGTTTCACGTGGTGCTGGCCCAGATGGCCCACACCAATCACACCGATTTTAACAGTTGGGGTACTCATTTTCCGCCGGAGTTTAACCGGAGAAATTACGATAAGATGCATTGAGAAGGCGGAGAGAAAATAGGGTCCGGATCATGAAACGTGGATCAGGGAAGATTTGTCCGGTGTCTCTACTTTTCAGGTGACGTTGGACAAATAATGAATGATGTGAGCGTAGCCG
>CAZJWP010000171.1:0-2742 GCA_964549745.1 uncultured bacterium
GTATTCTTTTTTCAATTCTTTTTTTGTTTTCATTTTACCTTGGTTATTCCTTTAACTATTCTTTTTCCCCGGGTAAAAAGGCAGAGACGGCATCGCTAAAACCAGTAACGTTATATAAAACCCGGTAATTATACTTTAAAGATCCCAACTTCACTAAAGGATAGCAAAATAGATTACTCATCCTCCGATTCGAACACTTTGTCCGGAATTCCTTTGTTAATTTTATACTTCTTGAATTCCATCACAACCTGTCCGGCAAAATCTTTACTGGTATCCAGCTTCATTTGATTATCGCTCGGTCCCGGCCCCATGTGTTCGCGATTCAATTGCTGTAACATCCGGCTCCCGATCTTAAAAGTCACTTCGGTCCGTTTTGGCATAAAGATATGATCTTCCACTTCATCGTATTCCGTTTGAAGCGTCATCACCTGAGCCGTATCCAACAGGACAACCGACTTTAGAACAACCCACCGCTCCGGGTCAATCCACAACTCCTGTTTGATAACGGGTTTTTCTTCGGAATCATCACCGATATTGATTTGCAGCGAATCCGGAGCCACTGTCCCGGTTAACAGAATTTGTTTCCCGTCCGGACTGTCCACTTCCTGCGGCGGATCAAAATTCGTGAAGTTGTCAAACAGCCGGGCAACATCCAGGCTGAGTCCGGTTTTGGGCACAACCGCAAATCCGCGGGTTTTCAGCTTGAATTGATCTTTAGTACTGTCGGTACCGGCCCGGAAGTATACGTGAATCTTTTTCCTGGGCATCCGAAACATGGGCATGGAAACAGAAACGGAAACGGTCGCTGAATAATCATGGATTTTCCGGGTCTGAATCTCCAGCTTTTCGCGAATGGAATCCACCGTCCAGGTCTGACCCAACACAAAAGTTCCGGTTAATACAACTGCGGCCAACCATCGTTTACGAAATCTCATGTGGTCATATCCCTTCGGTTAAAAACGCCGTACGCAATACCGGCAAAACCACCCATATACAAAGTAAGAATCCCCGCATATTTCCCGATCTTCGCCCAGGGAACCGGATCGGCGAAAGCGTAACGCCACACATCCAGGTAACTGGAAAAGAGGTAAGGCCGGATGGTGTCGAACCAGTCGATGGGTAAGGTGCTGATGGCCAGTCCAACAAGTAAAACAGCCATAGTGCCGATGATCGGCCCGATACCGTTATTGACCATAGAGGAAAACATGAAGGTGAGCGTAGCAATAACACTCATGGAATAAATAGCCAGAAGGAAAGCCAGACCGAAGTGCGTCCACGCCATTTCCGGCGGAAGAATGAGAATACCGTTATCCATCACAATGAGATCGCCGGTTCCCAGAAAAAGAGCTCCAAGTCCCAGACTCATAAAGGCAAAAAAGAGGATCAGCGCCGCAGTGTAAATCCAGGTTGCCAATAATTTTGAGGTAAGAATCTTATTCCGTGAAACGGCGCGTGTGAGATAAATCCTGAATGTTCCGGCTGCTCCTTCCGCCGCGACCACATCGCCGGCTACGAGCGTGACCAAAAAGGGAATGTGCACCCAAAGCAGGTTCATCACCAGGTACGTTTCCAGAAAGCCGTTGAACAGACTTCCCACCACAATGAACTGATCCTGTAAAGCATGGGTCATGCTTCGTTCAATCCCGGAGCCGCCTTTGGAAAAACCCCACAACACCAGCGGCATCAGGAGTGCGATGGCGCCAAAACCGATGGCTGTCCGCCAGCGCGTGGCAATCTTCAAAATCTCGTTTCGTATCAACGCAATCATGCCGCATCTCCGGTGAGCGCCAGGAACACATCTTCAAGTGTATTCCGCGGCACAATGGAAAAGACCTTTACGTCCGCTCCAACCAGCGCCTGGTTAATCGCAGCTAAATTTTCAGGATCAGCCTGAAAGCGGAGTTTGATTCCTTCCCGTTCCACGGCGCTGCAATCTTCACGTGCTTTCAGGAAGGTTTCCGCTTTGTCGATGGGCTCCGCTTCCATTTCCACAATGCGTTGCTGGGTCTGTGACATGACCTCTTTCACCGATCCGGACGTAACCAGCTTTCCATTGTGAAGAATTGCCATGGCAGTACAGACTTTTTCCACTTCATCCAAAAGATGGGACGACAGGAAAATAGTCATACCGCTGCCGGAAAGTGTCCGAACCAGATCGCGGATTTCTTTCATTCCCTGGGGATCCAGCCCGTTGGTCGGTTCGTCCAGGACTAAAAGTTTGGGTTTCTTCAAAAGCGCCTGGGCAATACCGAGGCGTTGTTTCATTCCGTGTGAATACGCCTTCACGCGATCATGGGCGCGGTCTGTCAGCCGGACAATTTCCAGCACTTCATCGATTTTTTTGTGCGGCACGTTTTCCATATCGGCCAGCATCTTCAGGTTTTGCCGGGCCGTGAGGTTCAGATAGAAGTCAGGACTTTCGATCAGTGCCCCGGTCTCTGCAAGCGCGTGGTTCCGGTGTTTTAAAATGGATTGACCAAACAGGGAAATGTCCCCGGCGTCCGGCTTAAGCAGGGAAAGCATGATTCGGATGGTCGTGGATTTCCCGGCTCCATTCGGACCCAGGAATCCAAACACTTCTCCCTGATGGACCTCAAAACTCAGGTCATTAACAGCTTTCCTTGCTTTGAAGGTTTTGGTCAGGTGACTGATTTGAAGGACGGGTTCGGACATAATAGAATTTCCGTCGTTTCCCAAGCTATATCCAAACGGCGAATGGTTTCGAAATGCCGCTCAGGAATA
>CAZJWP010000172.1:0-2675 GCA_964549745.1 uncultured bacterium
ATTTTTTATAAACGAGAAGAACCCTAGTATTTCATAAGATTGAAAATCTTCCGCTCCACCCTTTCCGACATCGTAAACGACCACACTCACGGATCGGGACGTCTGGTCCGGGATCTGATCGTTGCCACCGCGGACTTTTTGCATCGCCATCCACAACTCACCCAAAATGAATGGGAAACGTTTCGCCGGGAAATCCGGACCATCGCCGATGAACTCTCTTCTTTTGTAGCCGTCCAAACCTATTGCCAAATGCTGCCTGCCCAACTGCAAACTGAGGCTCCTTCCTCTGCACAATTGTTGGAATCCGTCAATCAATTCCAGAAATCTTTGGACACATTTCGGGACGGACAAGTCAAGCGGCTGAAAGAGCTGAATCTCTCCGGAAAAACGGTCCTTACGCACAGCCATTCCACAACGGTCATTTTTTGCCTTTCAGAACTTCAAGCAGATGATCGTCCGGGAATTATCTACCAGACCGAATCGCTCCCTGGCGGCGAAGGCCGTGTTCAGGCGAAGGATCTGCGAAAAGCAGGTTATTCCGTGGAATTAATCTCCGATTCAAAAGTGGAATTGATCATCAAAAAAACAAACGTTGTACTCCTTGGCGCAGACGGAATCGGAACGAAATACTTCTCTAATAAAGTCGGTTCGGCAGCCATCGCACGGCTGGCACAACGGGCATCTGTGCCGGTCTATGTTTTGTCTGATCCCACCAAACGACTCACCGTGGACATTCCGGTCATTGCAAGTCCGGTTTTGGAACCGGTTGAGAATAGTCTGGTTACGAAATTCATTTGGGGAAGCGAACTTACCTGAAAACGGGGACAAATCAATGGAATCGAATCAAACACTTAAGATTGTAAGAGACGCCTGGGGAGAGATCGAGCTCTCTGACAGCCGTACATTCAAAGACGTGAAACTCTGGCCCGGCGGCGCCCGGGAATGGAATTGGGCGGAAACCGGTACCCGTCACAGTCCCGGCGTTCAGTTCACGGATGTGGAGGAATGTTTAGAGCCGCAGGTCAAAACCATTATCCTGTCCCGCGGCCGTATGAAACGGTTGAAAGTCAAAAAGGAGTTAGTGCAGCAATTAGAATCGGACGGGTATGAAGTCAAAGTGTGTTCCACGGAGAAAGCAATCGCCGCGTACAATGATCGGGTGAAATCCGGAACAGTGGCCGCCCTGATCCATTCCACCTGCTAATCGGGGAAAACAGGCTTAATCAACGGTTCTTCTTCGTCCGGACGCGCTTCAAATTCCCGGATGATCAGGTAATACCACGACACGCCAATGGTGTATAAAACCGCTGTCATTAGGAAGATCTTGAAATATTCCAGCTCCATGCTTCGCAGTGCCTGAAAGATCTTGGCGCTGATAAACCAGGACGCACTCCAGATGCTGGATGTAAGTGCGCTGATCAGCTCCTGATTTTTCTCCCCCACGTATTTCATGGTCAATTCGGAAGTGAGCGGATTCGCCATATTCATTAGCGGTTGGCGAAGCATGAAACAGGCCACTGCAACCACAAATATTCCCTGAACATCCTTAAACACTTCCGTCATGGCCAAAACCACCAAAAAAGAAATAGCCAAAAACTGGGTTCCCATAATGGCCGGCTTAAAGCCGAAGGTTCGGCGGATCGTCGGTACGAAAAACGCACCGATCAACACCAGGAATGCGGAAGCACTTCCATACAACCCAAATTGATCCGAATCCACATGGAACACGGAATAGAAAAAGAGATTGATGAACGGGATCGTGAGTCCGGCACCCACTGAAATGATCAGTGTTGGAATGATGGCTTTAATAATCAGATTCCAATCGTACTCATGCCTGAATGTGCGGATATTGCGGACGAACTTCCCGCTGGGCGATCGCGGCGGCGCTTCCTTTAGCGCCAATATCAGGAAGATGGCGATCAAACTCACGCCAATGAGAATCGTAAGAATATTGGCTTCGTCCATGAGCCAGGTGCGGCCACCGAAAGTGACGGAACCGATTCGTGTAAGTGCAGCGATTATAACACCTGCCAGAATCATGGACATGAACCATGTGGAGAAGTTCAGGGACAAAGATTCGGAAATCACATCGTCGGGCGTAACCCGCATAATAAACGGAACGACGCCCACTTGCAAAAGCATTAGCCCCAAGCCCCAGGACAAAAAAGCCACATTAAGCAACGTACCGTTTTCGATACGAATCGCATGAATCACCATGTAACTGGTGATGGGAATCAGAATGGACGCCGCCAGGAAAAACGGTTTCAGGCGTTTGCCTTTGATATACACACCGAACGGGAATGCAAAGATTAATACGCCCAGAAAGCGGTAGGACGTGTAATTAGCAATCTGTTCGTCATTGTAGCCGTGTTTGCGAAGAAGAATGTTCAGAATCAGAATAAAGGCAGAGTTCATGATATAGAGCATCAGTTCGGCGCTGCTCAAGAGCAGAACCGACCGGGGAACCTGAAAATATCGTTTTAAGATGGAGAACATTTTCGTGAACCGGAAGAGGCCACGAAATTAGGTTAGCCGGGGATTGGGAGGGAATCCCGTTATTTATTTTGTTTCGTAAAGACGCCAGGTATGTTGTCTCTACCATGTTCCCGAATGGAATCCTACGGGAAAATCCAGTGGTACCTTGTAAATTATCCCGATCGCGGGATGATTAAAAA
>CAZJWP010000173.1:0-2538 GCA_964549745.1 uncultured bacterium
ATGCGCGGCGGTGAACGTGTTGTAGAAAAGATCGCTGAACTTTTTCCGGAAGCGCCGATCTACACCCATCTGTTTCTTCGTGAGAATTTGACCGAAACGCTTAAAAACCACCCGGTTCACACCAGCTTCATTGCGGGAATGCCTTATGCCGAAAGCAAGGTCCAGGCTTACCTGCCGCTCATGCCCATGGCGCTGAAACGATTTGATCTCAGCAACTATGATTTGGTGATTTCCAGCGAATCGGGGCCGGCAAAAGGGGTTGTTGTCAGAAAGGATGCAAAGCACATTTGCTATTGCCATTCACCCATGCGTTACCTCTGGTTTCAGCAACAAGCCTATTTAGAGCAGTCGGGATTTTTTGAACGTCTGTTCTTAAAAAGCGTGACCCCAAAAATGCGTCAATGGGACCTGGATTCCGCGAAAGGTGTGGACACTTTTATAGCGAATTCCAAAAATGTACAGGAAAGGATTTACCAGATCTACGGGCGCGATTCGGAGATTATTTATCCTCCGGTGGACATCGATCGGATCCCGCTGAAAACCAAAACCGGGGATTCTTTTTTATGGGTGGGGCAACTCGTTCCTTACAAACGCCCCGATCTTATGATTGAAGCGTTCAATCAAAACGGGTTGCCGCTCCGCGTGGTGGGAACCGGACCCATGTTAAACACGCTGCAGAAAAGCGCCCGGTCCAATATTAAATTCCTGGGACATGTTCCCGATGAAATCGTCTATAACGAAATGGCTCAGGCACGAGCGTTAATTTTCCCCGGTGAGGAAGACTTCGGCATGGTGCCGGTGGAAGCACAGGCCGCCGGAACACCGGTAATTGCTTTCAATCGCGGCGGCGCCGAAGAATGGTTAGAGACTCCGGATAATGAATCTTCGCCAATTAAAATTTCACCAACCGGTGTGGCCTTTGATGAACAGACCGTATCCGGTCTTCAGGCTGCACTGGACGTTTTTATCCGGCACGAAAGGGAGTTCTCCAAGGCGGATTGCCGAACCAATGCCGGACGTTTTTCAGCCGGGCGTTTTAAATCGGAATTCCGCCGGTTTGTGGAATCGGAGACCGGAGTAACGATCGCCGCATGAATCGTAGAAGCATTCTAAAACCTCATTCCGACACGCTGCTTTCCGTATCACAGGTAATCCATCCGTTGATTGTGGCTTTTTCCGGTTGGCTGATCTATGTCGTTTACCTGCAGCCGAAACCGGGGTTCGGACCCATGCCGCTCCGTTATCAAATGGCGTTGTTGATCGGTCTGCTGTTCTCAATCGTAATTTTCAGCCGCTTCAGGGTACACCGCTCCTGGCGCGGACTTCCCATCGGCGATGAACTCAAAAACCTGACTTCAGCATGGATCACGGTGGTCGCCATTCTGGTCGTGATTGTGTTCCTGGCAAAATTGGGCAATCTCTATTCACGTGTCTGGATGGTTTCGTGGGGCGTTTTATCTCTCGTTCTTTTAGCAGGATTTCGTGTCTTGGTCCGTATCATGCTTCGTACCGGACGCCGAAAGGGCTGGAATCTGCGGCATGTGGTCGTGGCCGGTTCAGGCTCCATGATTGATCACGTGGTACAGCGGCTACAATTGGCGCCCTGGACGGGAATCCGGATTCAGGCATTTTTTGTGGATGAAAAAACCGAAATATCAGATGACAAACCGGTATTTCCGTTAGAAAAATTGACCCAATATCTGGAAGAGAACGAGGTCGATCAGGTTTGGATTGCTTTGTCCCTGGACGCGTTGGTTCGGCACAAGCAATGGCTGAATCAATTACAGGAACAATCCACGATTCCGGTGAAGCTGATCCCGGATATTTATGACTTTTCCCTGGTTAACCATTCTGTTTCAGAAATTGCAGGAATGCCTGTTTTCACGCTGAATGAAACACCCATCACCGGAATTAACAAATGGACCAAACGTTCTGAAGATATAATCGGAAGCCTTCTTCTCATCATCTTGCTAAGTCCTGTTTTTCTGGTATTAGCCTTGCTGGTTTTGCTGGGTTCCGGCTTACCGATCCTGTACCGTCAGGAGCGGGTGAGTTGGAGCGGGAATAAATTCAGCATGCTCAAATTCCGGACTATGCCGGTCAATGCGGAAGCGGAAAGCGGACCCGTCTGGGCTTCAAAGGGCGATCAGCGCCCCACTGTGGTAGGGAAGTGGCTGCGGAAGATCAGCCTGGACGAACTGCCACAGCTTTTCAATGTACTGAAAGGCGACATGTCCCTGGTGGGCCCGCGGCCTGAACGTCCTGTGTTTGTTGAGGACTTTCGGACGCATATTCCCGACTACATGCAAAAACATTTGGTGAAAGCCGGAATCACCGGTTGGGCTCAAATCTCCGGCTGGCGCGGCGATACGGATCTGAAAACACGAATTCAATACGATTTGTACTATATTGAGAATTGGTCGATCTGGCTGGATCTGAAGATTCTATTTCTGACACCATTTAAAGGATTAAGATCACCGAATGCTTACTAGTTTGTAAACAAGTATTGCAAAAGAAAAGGCGCTGGATTCAGCGCCT
>CAZJWP010000174.1:0-2479 GCA_964549745.1 uncultured bacterium
TTACATATTGTAACTTATACTTTCATATTGTAATATCCACCCATGATCCCGCGTAACGCTCAAAATTTGGTCCTGAAACTTGCCCGGGGATTCCCCATTGTTGCCATCACGGGTCCTCGTCAGGCAGGCAAAACCACCCTGGCCCGTTTGAGTTTTCCGGACCGGGAGTATGTTTCTTTGGAGGATCCGGAACAACGCGAATTCGCCGTGTCGGATCCCCGCGGATTTCTCAACCGTTTCAAAGAGGGGGCCGTCATTGATGAAGCGCAACGCTGTCCGGATTTGTTCTCGTATGTGCAGACGCTGGTGGATTCGCACCGCGTGATGGGTGAGTTCATTTTAACCGGTTCACAGCATTTTGGTTTGCATTCCGGTATCAGCCAGTCATTGGCGGGCCGGGTTGGTTTGGTTCAATTGCTTCCATTTGCAATGAACGAGTTGGCCGGTGTGAATTTACTCACGGATCAACTGGATGAGCTATTATGGACGGGAGGCTATCCACCCCTTTATGACCGGCCGTTAACACCGGACTTATGGCATCCTAACTATGTGTCCACCTATATTGAGCGGGATGTTCACCAATTGTTGGCGGTGCGCGATTTGGATCTGTTCCAGCGCTTTATTCGAATGTGTGCCGCCCGCACGGGGCAACTGCTGAATTTATCTTCCCTGGCAAATGACTGCGGGATTTCACATGTGACCGCCCGTGAATGGTTGAATGTGTTGGAAGCCGGTTATATCACCCTGCGCCTGCCGCCATACCATCGTAATTTCGGTAAACGGCTGGTTAAAACACCCAAACTGTATTTTATCGATACCGGCCTGGCTGCCTGGTTATTGGGGATTCATGATGCCCGGACACTGAATACACATGCCTGCCGGGGAGCTTTGTTTGAAAATCTGGTGATTACGGAGATTATCAAACAGCGCTTTAACCGGGGGCAGCCCATGGACCTGTTTTTCTGGCGGGATAATGTGGGCCACGAAGTGGATTTATTATTTGAAAGGGGTCAGGAATTGCAGGCGATTGAAATCAAATCCGGGGCAACCCTCAGCAGTGATTGGTTAAATGCAATTCAAAAATGGCGTGGGTTTGCAGGCAACATAGCCCGGGAACCGTGGATTATTTATGGCGGCGGGGATAGTTATTTCCGCCAGAAAGCCAGAATTATTGCCTGGCAGGATTTGGCTTCGGAGGAAATATAGAAAGTCAATCGAATACGAATCTACACGGGGTCAAGGATAAAAGATTTTACGTTATGCGGCACTCGTCACGGCTTCCTGTCTCCCGTCACGGGTCTACGAATTACGAATTAAGAGTTACAGATCAAAGATAAAAGGAATATATAGTTTGAAAAACATTACCATCGTTGTAGGGGCCAGGCCTAATTATATCAAGGCCGATCCGGTAATTCGAGCATTATTAGGTGCGAAAGATCAATTTAATGTTACGGTAGTGAACACCGGCCAACATTATGATACAAACATGAGTCGTGTATTTTTTGATGAGCTGGAAATGAAAAAACCGGACATCAATTTGGAAGTGGGTTCAGGGTCACACGGAGAACAAACAGCCAAAATATTAGAACGATTTGAGAAGTTGATATTAAGTAAAAGGATTGATCCCGATCTGGTCATCGTCTTTGGTGATGTCAATTCTACTATCGCATGCACACTGGCAGCAGTGAAACTACATATCCCGGTCGCACATGTTGAAGCCGGCTTACGAAGTTTTGACCGATCTATGCCGGAGGAGATAAACCGGGTACTTACCGATCAGATTTGCGATTTATTATTTACGACATCCCCGGAAGCACGGAAACATTTAACCCTCGAAGGAATACCTCCGGAAAAGATACATTTTGTCGGTAATACCATGATTGATACTCTTGTTCGTCTTTTACCGCAGTTCAATCTGTCGAATATTCGCTCACGATTAAACATAAAAAATACTCCTTACGCATTGATGACATTTCATCGCCCGTCAAATGTAGATAAAGATGATCAACTAGCTGCTTTAGTCCGGGCGATAGGAAAAATTTCAGACGATCTGAAATGTGTTTTCCCAGCCCATCCCAGGACAAGAAACAAATTAGTCCAAATGGATTTAATGGAGAAATTGACGAATAACAATAACATTGTTTTTTGCGAACCTTTGGGATATATCGACTTTATGAATTTGCAAAAAAATGCAAAGATTATTATTACGGATTCAGGTGGTATTCAGGAAGAATCGACTTTTTTTGGCGTACCCTGTTTAACTACCCGGGACAATACAGAACGACCTGTTACGGTTACGGAAGGATCAAATCGTCTTGTGGGTGCTGATTTTTCGAAATTGTGCAGTTATGTCAAAGACACATTATATAATCCAAACCGTAATTATAAAATTCCCGCTCTTTGGGATGGCCATGCCGCCGAGCGCATTTTAAAGGCGCTTTAGGGCCTCCAATCAAAATTGTTATTTCATTTTAACTCA
>CAZJWP010000175.1:0-2388 GCA_964549745.1 uncultured bacterium
TCCACCACTCCACATCTCCGGCAATCCTTACTTCTTCATCCATCTTTTGTTTTCCCCGAAGGAGCTCAGTAAATTTTTTCTTTCCCAATGCGTTTTAAAACACATTTTACAGGACGGGCCCATGAAATCCCTGGTCAAAAAATCACCTGAAAAAGGGGTCTGGATGGTCGACTCCCCGAATCCGGAAGTCGGCACCAATGATGTACTGATCCAAATCAAGAAAACGGCTATCTGCGGCACCGATCTTCACATTTACGAATGGAACGACTGGGCTCAGCGCACCATCAAAACACCCATGATCTTCGGACATGAATTTGCCGGAATTGTGGTTGAGGTCGGCCCCGGTGTCACCCATTTCAAGGAAGGCGATCGCGTTTCGGGCGAAGGCCACATCACCTGCGGATATTGCCGAAACTGCCGCGCCGGAAAACGCCATTTGTGTCACCGGGCGAAAGGCATCGGTGTCAACCGGAACGGCGCCTTTGCCGAATACCTGGTCATGCCGGAACGAAACGTCTGGCCCATCCACGACGATATTTCACTTGAACAAGCTTCTTATTTCGATCCCTTTGGAAACGCCACTCACTGCGCCCTTTCCTTTGATATGGTGGGCGAAGATGTGCTCATTACCGGCGCCGGTCCCATCGGCATTATGGCCGTGGCGATCGCCCGCTTCGTTGGCGCCCGGCACATTGTGATCACCGATGTAAATGACTATCGCCTGGATCTGGCAAAAAAAATGGGCGCCAGCATGGCAATCAACGTAAAGCAGTCTTCCATTGGCGATGCAATCAAAGCGCTGGAAATGTCCAACGGATTTGACATCGGACTGGAAATGTCCGGGAATCCCCAGGCCTTTAACGATATGCTGGACTCCATGTACCACGGCGGGCGAATCGCTTTGCTGGGTCTGCTGCCCAACGGCTCCGGGATACCCTGGGACGATGTGATTTTCAAAGGATTGCACATAAAAGGCATTTACGGCCGGGAAATGTTTGAAACCTGGTACAAAATGACGCAAATGCTGCGGAGCGGACTGGACATCAGCCAGGTCGTGACCCATCGATTGCCGGTCGACGATTTCCAAAAAGGATTTGATGCCATGGAATCCGGTCAGTGCGGCAAAGTGATCCTGGATTGGGCGTAGCACAGATTTTGAATTAAAGACGGAAGGACGTTATGAAATCCACATTATTCGATTATTCACCGGTTTTGGACGGAATAAAATCGGAAGGACTTTTTAAGGACGAACGCACCATTACCACACCGCAGGGTGCACAGATTTCCACCGTTGAGGGCGGTGAAGTCCTGAATTTTTGTGCCAATAATTACCTGGGGCTGGCCAGCCATCCGGAAATCATCCTGGCCGCCAAAGAAGCACTGGACACATACGGATTCGGTATGGCCTCCGTTCGGTTTATTTGCGGAACCCAGGATTTGCATAAAAATCTGGAAACTTCCATAGCAAAATTCCTGGGCAAGGATGACGCCATTCTTTACACCAGTTGTTTCGATGCCAACGGCGGTTTGTTCGAAACACTCTTGGGGCCGGATGACGCCATCATCAGCGATGCGTTGAATCATGCATCGATTATCGACGGGATTCGTCTGTGCAAGGCGCAACGCTATCGCTACGCCCATGCGGACATGACCGACCTGAAAGTACAATTGGAGTTGGCACAATCCGCCAATAAACGATTGATCATGACTGATGGCGTGTTCAGCATGGACGGCGACATTGCCAAGCTGGATGAAATTGTTGCACTGGCACAAAAGTACGATGCGCTGGTCGCCGTAGATGATTCCCACGCCACCGGATTTGTGGGCAAAACCGGACGGGGTTCGGCGGAATTCCGCGGCGTATTGGATCAAGTTGACATCATCACGTCCACACTTGGAAAAGCGCTTGGCGGCGCATCCGGCGGGTTTACCTGCGGGCGGAAAGATATCATCGGTTTGCTCCGTCAACGTTCACGCCCGTATCTCTTTTCCAACACCGTCGCACCGGCCATTGTGGCAGCGGGAATCAAAGTCTTTGAAATGTTATCTGCCACAACGGAACTCCGCGATAAACTGGAAGCCAACACCAAGTACTTCCGTGAAAAAATGACTGCAGCCGGATTTGATATTAAACCGGGCGTTCACCCGATTGTGCCGATCATGCTTTACGATGCGCGTCTGGCTCAGTCCATGGCAGCAAAACTCTTGGACAAAGGTATTTATGTGATTGGATTCTTTTACCCGGTGGTTCCCAAAGGAGAAGCTCGAATCCGGGTTCAGATCAGTGCGGCACACGAGCAGGAACATCTGGACCGGGCGATCAACGCCTTTACGGAGGTGGGGAAAGAACTGGGCGTGTTGAAATAATATTAATTCATTACTCATTAC
>CAZJWP010000176.1:0-2314 GCA_964549745.1 uncultured bacterium
TTTTTATCGGCGGGGCAGATTTCCCCGGTCTGGCCGATCATGGCGATACCCACCGTTTCCACCAATCGGCGGAAGTCCGAAAGAGGCTGGTTCACATTGAATCCGGGAATTGATTCCAGCTTGTCTAAAGTTCCGCCGGTGTGACCAAGGCTCCGTCCGCTGATCATGGGAATCGCCAGCCCGCTGGCGGCCAATAACGGCCCCAGAATCAGTGACACTTTATCGCCCACGCCTCCGGTGCTGTGTTTATCGGCGGGAAAACGGGAGAGTCCGCCAAAATCGAGACGGTCACCCGAATCGATCATTACCCGCGTTAGAGCGATATTCTCGTCCGGATCCATTCCGCGGAAATAGATCGCCATGAGCATGGCGGCCATCTGGTAATCGGGCATCGTCCCGTTGACATAATCGGCAATAAATGTTTGGAGATGTTCCGGCGAGAGCGAATCCCCGCTGCGTTTTTTTATAATCAGTTCACTGGGTATCATGATCAACTTTCTTTCGTCTTCTAAAGGAAATTTTTGGCCAGGGAATTTTTAAAGGTGTCCGTTCACGAACGGTGTGGAAGGTAAGATAACCGCCGACAACCAGCAGCAAAATATTAGGTGACCACATACCCAGCGCCGGGCTCACGAAATTCCGGTCGGCCATCTCTTCACCGCCAATGAGCAGGATATAGTAGATCAGGAAAAATCCAAAACTGAGACTGGTTCCAACGACAAACCCGCCTTTTTTGGCCAGAACACCCAGAGGCGTTCCAATCAGAATAAATACCAGGCAGGCGAAGGGAAGCGAAAATTTCTTGTGCACTTCAACGTCATAACGATTGTAACTCTTGGTGTAGCTGTTAATAATGTTGTATTCGTTGGTGATCTTCCGTTCAAAGGTTTTGAGTTGCCGCTCTCGTCTTCGGTGCTGAGCTTTGGTTAGTGTGGTGTCAGATTTTTCTTCTGAACGCGCCTTCTTAATCATGGATTGGGCAATAGCATTTGTCTCAGGTACGATACTATCCCCGATCACCGATTTGAATGATTTCCCAATTCTCTTTTGCACATTGAGAATACGATTGTCGTACAGTCGAAGTTTTTTAAACATCATGGGGATGGTCATTTCCCGGTCTCGCCGATTGGAGGTGTCGCGCCGAACCAGGGCCAGATTCTCCGCCGGTAATGTAATGACGTGCTTTTTAAACTGAATCCGGCGATAGTTCTGGTAATTATTCTCGTCCAGTTCGTGAATTTCGCCGTTGAAAAGCGTGAGAATGATTGCATCCCTGATGGTGGATAATTCTCCGGTTTTGGCATAGATACTGGTTTGGGTTTCCCGCATTCCCTTGGAAAAAATGCGCACATCTTCCAGGGTATCGCCGTCTTTTTCGCGGATGATCATGGAATAGTCGGGAAGATCATCGATGAAATGGCCGGGTTCGATGCTGAGGCCCGGACGCTTGCGGTAAATATCACCGGATAGTATGCGGGCACGGAAGTTCATCTCCGGAAGAACGTAATTGTTGAAGTAAGCCAGCACAATCCCGACCAACAATCCAAAGATCAGGGCCGGGCGGATGATGGTTAGGAAACTGATCCCGGAGGATCGCATTGCGTTGATCTCATTATCTTCGGAAAGTCTTCCGAAGGTCATGAGGGTGGCGATTAAAACGGCCATGGGTACGGCCAGGGCGATGATCCAGGCCAAATTCAGAAACAGGTATTCCAGAATGGTGACAATATCCAGACCTTTCCCCAGGAAACGATCGATAGCCCGCAGGAGAAAATTGGTAAATAGAATAAAGACAATGATCAACAACGAAAAAACAAAGGGCAGGAGTAATTCCTTAAGGATATATCGGTTCAGGAGGCGCATGGGGAAAATTAGGGTCAAATTGTTAGACGGGAAAAAGGTTTGATGAGGGAATTGTTCCCATTTGGATCAGACTCAAACTGATTCGTACCGGGGAATATCCTCATCTCACCACAAATGCCGGGGATTGAACAGTTTCTATTTCTGATCAACTTTACCGTCATAGTTTTTTGCGTGCGGATAACCAATGCCGAAAAGAAGACTAAAGCGATGGAATAACTTCAGGAACAAACCGTTGGAAAGAGCTTCGGAGACTCCTAATTTCGCCCCGCAGTTTTACTCCGGGATCGTAGGATTTCCGGATTTCGGGATGGGTTCATCGGGAACCACAATGAGAAGGTTCGACTCCTTCCTTCCTGACGGTGGGCGTAGCTCAGCTGGTTAGAGCACCTGGTTGTGGCCCAGGAGGCCGTGGGTTCAAGTCCCACCGTTCACCCGCCGAAGGAGTATCTTA
>CAZJWP010000177.1:0-2300 GCA_964549745.1 uncultured bacterium
CACTTCACCCGGTATTCCAATTCCGGTATCGCTCACTGATAATTTTACATATTTGCCGGGTTCCAGATTCCGAACCAGTGGAATGGTGTCTCTGTCGAACTCAACATTCTCACTTTGGATGGTCAATGTCCCGCCATTTGGCATTGCATCCCGTGCATTGATAAAAAGATTTGTCAGTACTTGATCAAGCTGATTCCGATCAACCATTACATTCCAGCAATCCGGTTTAATTTTAACTTTTATCTCTATTTTCTTCTCAAATATCTTTTCCGAAACTTTCAATGTTTCATCAACCAGGGATTTCACTGTGACGGTTCCCGGACTGAACTGACTTTTCCGTGCAAATCCAAGCAATTGTTTTGTGAGTTCGCTGGCTCTTTCGGTTCCACGAAGGATAGTTTCGGACGCTTTTTTCATTGCCGGATCAACCGAATCAATCTTCGAGTTAAGGAATTCGGCATAGCCCATCATACTGGCCAGGATGTTGTTAAAATCGTGAGCGACGCCGCCGGCAATTCGTCCCATGGATTCTAACTTTTGAGACTGGCGAAGCGCTTCCTGAATTTGCTGTGCTTCTTTCTGCCGAATTCTCCGTTCCAATTCTTCTGTTACCCGAACGGAAACGATTTTCATGATCTGTTCGATGATACCCGGATCGTCCATCGTATGGTGGCACATGCAACCCAGAATCCCAATCGGATTTTTGTTAGTATCAACCAATCGAATGGCCAGGTAACTTTGCATTCCTAATTCCTTTAATAAGGAATCATTCGGAAATTTTTGCTGCACATCACTTGGGAAGACGGCAAACGAATTCTCAATCACTTTTTCACAGGGTGTTCCTTTCGACGGACAAACAAAATTATCAATTATTTCATTCCGGTGGCTGACAACAATCGAGTGTAGTTCTCCATCTTCCATATTCGACAGATCCGAAATAAAAGCATAATCAATTCGCAATAAATCCGTTAAAAACGTTACCGTATTCTGGAGAAATGAATCACCTTCGGTAGCCAGCAAACCTTCTGCAATCTCAAACAAGGTATTCTGTACCAGCCGCTGTTTGGTAATATCACGGATTACATAAAGAAGATTGGTTTGCCCGTTTGAAAATTGAATCGGACTCCGGATTAAAGAGACATAAAGTTCCGAACCGTCTTTTCGCTTTCGAAGCGCGTCGATTCGTGCTTTTGTAAAATCATTCATTGCCTGATCAAACAATTCCTGTTCATCCCCTTCCGGATCCCCGATTAAATCAGGCAAACGATTCCCCACAACTTCTCGTGATGAATAGCCAAACATATGGCTGAATTCCTGGTTCACCTGAATCACTTTATCTTCGGTATCCGATAGAATGATTGCTTCCGGCGCACTGTCAAAAATCTCCGATAACTTGACCTTTTCCGCTTCAAGATTCTGCTCAATCTGGCGCCGCTGTTCATCCAACTTAAAGGTTTGCATGAAATTCCGGAGCACAGTAAGTAAAGGCGCTAGGCGTGTCACCGTTTGCTTTGAATATCCATCCGGATTATTGCCCAATCCCAGAAAAGCAACGACTTCATCATCTACCTTTACCGGAATGCCGGCATAGGATTTTAAAGATTTATGCGATTCCGGCAACTCTTTATTAATTGGGTGTTTCCTGATATCCGATATAAGTACAGGTTTTTTTGAAATGACAGCCTGTCCTAAAATGGAATCTGTAGGCATTTTAAACGAGTGACTCTGATCCGTGGAACGAATAGATTCTTTTTCGGATGATGAAATGATATAGTTATATAATTCCACAAATTCCGGGCTCGATATATCTGTTTCAGCAATATATCCTATCGTGGAACCCTCATAAGTCAGAATATCATCCAGAAGTCCCTTCATCACCTGTAAATGTTCGTCATGCGTGAAAAACCGTGATTGCGCCTGGTTTAGCGTATCTAAAATGAGTTGATCTTCACGTAATTGTTTTTCAATATGTTTGCGGTTTTCCACTTCCGCCTTTAGTTCTTTGTTAACTTTTTTGAGCTCTCCGGTCCGTTGCTCAACCCGCCGATCCAATTCATCATTAAGTTGATTGACTTCCCGGAACAAAGCCAGACTGTCCAATCGTGAAACGGTGATATCGGCAACTCTTTGCAGTAATAACGAAAACTGTGACAGCTCATAATCGGCCGCTTCTTCTTTGATAAAGACCAATGTACCATTTTTTACCGTCCGGGATTCAAATGGAAGAATAGCTAAATAAGCCGGATCGAGTTTCTTTTTTGAAATCGGTATTTTGAGAATCTTTTTACCAATCTCTTCTT
>CAZJWP010000178.1:0-2164 GCA_964549745.1 uncultured bacterium
TTCAGCCCAAACGGATATCCCATCACCAATCCCGCAGCCAAGACCCCGCCCATTAACGCACCGGCGATGCCATGTCCCGCCGCCGAGTCCGCTCCGGCGAGAACCAGATTTTTGTACGGTGTGCGCGGACCAATTAAATCGGAGGAATAGCGTTCCGGAATTGCCGGAATTCCATAGATCAATCCGTGCGGTTGCCCGGTGAAATGCTCCGTAGTCAGCGGTGTGGACAGTTCCCTAAAATCAACGCTTTCACGAAATCCCGGGAAACGTTCTTCCACAAAATCCAGCATCCTTTCTGACATGTCTTCTTTCAGTTTTTCATAATCATGATCGCGTTGCTTCCATGGCTGCTGCGCCCACCGGACAAAAGGTTCATAATCGGCAAAGGTGATCAGTTCGGCGGTGTGACCTTTCGCATCCGGGTTTTTCAGCGAAGGAAACGATAAAAACACCGAAGACGGAGGACCGTCCAGAATACTGTTCCGGTTCCTGAAAATCGTATCGTGGTCAAGGTCGGAAAAAAGCCAGTAGTTCTCACCGTGAAAACCCAACTCCCGCGGATCGGAATTAAATCCCACATGCAATGTCAGGTGCGCCGTCCGCAAGGGGAATTGATCCAGTTTTTTTCGGTACTCCGGCTGCCAGGATTCCGGCAACAATTGTCCGTAGGTAATCTGCGCTCCCGCATCGGAGATGATTTTTTTCGCGCGGAATTCGAACGGTTCTTCCCGTTTGCCGATGTGATGAACACCCCGTACTCCAACCGCTTTGCGCCCTTCGAACAAAATTTCCGTTACTTCATGGTTGATCCGAATCTCACCGCCGGTCTCTGCCAGGACGGCCTGAACCGATTTGGCGATGACAGAGGAACCGCCGCGGGGAAAGTACCCGCCATCCAGGTAATGACGATTCACAACCCCTTGCATCACAAAGGCGCTTTCGGAAGGCGGCACACCCAGGTCGCCCCATTGGGAAACTAAAATAGCTTTTAGTTTCGGCGATTTGAAATTTTGATTAAGATATTCGGCCGTGGTTCCGGTGGCCAGATCCCGGTCTTTCCGGACTGATTTCCGCAAAAACGGTTTCAACCCGGCGGGGGCGGCTTTCATCATGACATAATGACGGATCCAACGTGACAGCCGTTTGATGTCCGCCAAATACCGGTCAATTGCCTCCGCTTCATCCGGAAATTGCGCCGCCAAATCGTCCCTGAAATTCTTTACACCCTTGCGGCACTTAAAGGTTACATCGGGATACATAAAGACGTCATAGACTTCCGGCATGGGTTCCCATTGAACCTGGCTTTTAGTCATAAAATCAAATATTCGCCGGTTGAACGCCCCATCGGCCATATCGCCGATATAGTGAATACCCACATCCCATTCGTAATTCTGCTTCCGCTTGAAGGTGTGCGTAAATCCGCCTGCTTTATAATGGCGCTCCAGAATGAGCACCTTCTTTTGGTCAAGCTGAGTCAGAAAAGAAGCGGCGCCCAGGGCGCCGATGCCGGAACCGATGATAATGACGTCTGCGTCCATAGTGTCCCCTTAGATATTAATCAAGCCTGTCCGCTGATGCCGGACAAGTCCGAAAGTTCGATCCCGAAGGATCGGGTAGCCTGCTGCCAGATAAACTCTTCCGGTTGGCCGAAAACAAAATCGGGCGCCGCCGATTGAAGGAGCCAGTCGCCGTTTTCGATTTCCCGCTCTAACTGGCCGCCGGTCCACCCTGCGTGCCCCAGCATCAGCCGGAAATTCTCCGGCCCACGGTCTTCGCTGATGGCATCCAGAATGGTTTTATGGCTGGTAATACTGAGTTCGTCTGAAACAGGTATGCTGTGTTCCGATTCGTAATCGGAAGAATGGAGAATGATACCCCGTTCGATCATAACCGGTCCGCCGAAGTAAAGTTTTTGAACCACTTCCAACAATTCCCGGTTTTCCTTGTACACATCCACGAATAGTTTTTTGAGCCCCGGCTCTTCAAACGGCCGGTTAATGATCAGGCCCATGGCGCCTTCGGTGGAATGATCGCAGATCAACACCACAGCGCGGGAAAAATACGGATCCTGCAAATGCGGCATGGCAATCAGGAGTGAATTTTTAAGCGAACCCATGTGAAAATGTAGGGCTGCCGTTATTTATCGGCAAGGCCGAAGAAAGAG
>CAZJWP010000179.1:0-2129 GCA_964549745.1 uncultured bacterium
TCTTCAATCTTAAATGTCCGGATTTTCCATTGAACTCTCTATTCGGTTTAACGGAAATTTTAATGTTCTATCAGTACCATTGGTAAGCGGAACCTGAGGAGATTCTCATGAACACGATTTGGATGTTTTTATTTGGCGCACTGGCCTTTTTTCTCGGTTATCGATTTTATTCCCGTTTTATATCGGAAAAGGTGTATCGGTTAGACCCGGACTTTGAAACACCGGCCCACACCTTCGAAGACGGGGTGGATTTTGTTCCCACGCGAAAAGGGATTTTGTGGGGACATCATTTCACATCGGTGGCCGGTGCTGCCCCGATTGTCGGGCCGGCCATTGCGGTGATCTGGGGCTGGCTTCCGGCGTTATTGTGGGTGGTGATTGGAACCGTCTTCGCAGCCGGCGTCCATGATAGCGGCGCTATTATGCTTTCCGTACGGCACAAAGCGCGGTCGATAGGTTCCGTAGCACAGGATATTCTCGGTCCCCGAACAAAATTGCTCTATCTGATCATTATCCTGCTTTTGCTTCTGATGGTCAATGCCGTCTTTGCCATGGTGATCGGAATCCTGTTTGTCAGTAATCCCGGGAGCGTACTTCCCATCGCTGCTTCGGTGGTGATTGCTCTGATTTTGGGGCAACTCCTTTACAAACGGAAAATGCCCGCTTTCTGG
Source organism: uncultured bacterium (assembly GCA_964549745.1). Lineage (GTDB taxonomy): Bacteria > Fidelibacterota > Marinisomatia > Marinisomatales > J089 > J089. The sequence continues at coordinate 672 of CAZJWP010000179.1, forward strand.
CCTTCCATTGTGGGATTGGTATTGCTCTATGTGTTCATTGCATTGGGGCAATATTTCCCAATAAAAGTGGATGGTCTTTCCAAAATGACAGGACTTGATCCCGTGACGATTTGGGTGATCATTTTGTTTGTGTACACTTATTTTGCCGTCCAGTTGCCGGTATGGCGCCTGCTTCAGCCCCGCGATTATATTAACGGACATCAGCTTATTGTGGGATTATCCATTGTGTTCATAGGCGTGTTAATCTTACACCCAGACGTGTCCGCACCGGCGGTGAATCTGCAAGCGGCCGGGTCGCCGAATTGGCTGCCATTCCTGTTTATCACCATCGCCTGTGGAGCGATCTCAGGATTCCATTCTCTTGTGGGTTCCGGGACCACTGCAAAGCAACTGGACAAACTAACGGATGCACGGCCGGTGGGATACGGCGCCGCCGTTGGCGAAGGATTTCTCGCCCTGAGCGCTATCCTGGCGGCCAGTATCAGCGTTCATTTTGCCGGGGAAGGATCGTTAGCAAAGGTGGTTCTCACACCGGACGGTTCGGACTGGATGCATCATTATGCGGACTGGAACGCTGCCAGCGGATTGGCTGCCAAAGTGGCCGCTTACATCAAAGGTGTCGCCTATTATGCGTCCGGATTAGGAATCCCTGCCAGTATCGGTGCAGTGTTCGCTTCCGTGATTGTCATCAGCTTTGCAGCGACAACCATGGACACGGGCGTACGGCTTCAAAAATATGTGATCCAGGAATTTGGCGAAATGTACAAAGTGAAATTCCTCCAGAATCACAATCTGGCCTCCCTGATTGCCGTGTTAATGGCCTTTGCGCTGGCGGTTCGGGAACCGGGTGGAAAAGGTGCGCTGGTCATCTGGCCGTTGTTTGGGACATCGAATCAATTGCTGGCGGGACTTGCCTTACTTACAGTGACGGTTTGGTTGAAAAAGCAAAAACTTCCGGTGATCTATACCGCCGTTCCCATGATTTTTGTACTGATCATGACGTGCTGGGCCATGGTCATCAACTTGCACCAATACATCTCCAATGGAAACATCGTTCTGATTCTGTTCGGTTTATTGATTTTGTTTGGCGCCGTGTGGATTGTTGTGGAAGGCATTCGAGCTTTTAATTCAAAAGGAGAACCGGAGGTGATCCGTGCGGACTAAACTGAAAAACCTTTTCACAAAACAGTGGAAGACCTTTATGGAATTCCAGGACTATCGCTGGAAACGGGGTTCATCCTGTTGCATGCCTGCTTATTCCGATTTAGAGCACAATCCGTTTCACTTTGAGAATAAGGAGATACATCACTGCCACAGTCACAAACACTGATATGGATGACTAAAGCCCCTGTAGTTTGAGCACAGCACTTTTTGAAAAGGGGAGTAAATCGCAGAGGTCAATTGTTTTTGGGTGAGCCCCATTAGGCTAAGGAATTCAACTCTCAGCATCTCCCCCGG
>CAZJWP010000180.1:0-2022 GCA_964549745.1 uncultured bacterium
TCATTCACCACTCTGACAAATCGGTCCATTTCACAACCGGGTGCCAGGTGACCGCAGTCGTTATCGAAAACCACAATTCGGGAGCCGGTGAGCTTGGCCCATTCTTCAGCCGGGCCGGGCGGCACCAGATGATCCCGCTTCGAGACGATAATCAACGTTTCAGCTTTTTGTCGTTTTGCTGACGCTTCCTTTGATCCGTCAAAAGACGCGGCCACGTTCATGGACTGCATAGCTTGTATTTGCGCATACCAGTCGAAGACGCGGAAGTTTTTCATAAACCGGTCCAGATATTCTTTTTCAAACGTTTCCGCATCACCTTCGGCGGTATGACGATTCCGGTAATCCGGCGTGTAGGCATTCAGAATCTGAATTAACGAAACCTGCCGGGCGATCTCCCGTTCATCCTGCCCGCACTTCCAGCCTTCTTCAATCGCGGCTGCTTCGGCCAACCAAACCAATTTCCCATAGGAGGATGCCCAGGGTTCCCCCACATACGGGACAGCCTTGTCCATGAAATCCGGATAGGAAACAATCCACTGGAAAACCTGCATTCCGCCCATGGAGCCACCGACAAAAGCATAGACGTGATCTACGCGTAAAACCTGAGTCAAAGCCTGGTATTGGGAATTCACCATGTCCTCAATCGTAAAACGCGGAAAAGATGAATCCGGCTGAGTCAGACTATTGGATGGCGAGGACGATACACCATCGCCCAGGGCATCCATAGCGATGATCGTGTAGCGAGTGCTGTCCAGCAATTTATCGGGACCTACCAGGCTGCCAATATGTGCGCTCACGCCGCCGAACCAGGTCGGGACAACAATGATGGGAGCAGCAGTTAAATCGGTTTTACCGTAAATACGATAACCAACACGACAGTTTTGAATTGTTTTACCGCTTTGAAGTTGGAAGTCGCCAAGTTCTGCAAATCGCTGGTTTCCGGCGAAAAGAACCGCTAAAAGGAGAAAACCTAAGAATGATTTTTGAATCAGTCTCATTTAAGACGAAAATCAGGGATAAAACACGGTCCCAGAATCCAGCACCCGTTGCACCTGTTTTTGAAATTCCCCTGAAGCCACGTATTGATACAGGTCTTTGCCGGGGCAAAGCGTTTCGGTGTAATCCTTGTGACCTTTGATTTCGGAAACCGGAACGGAAAAGTGTTTTGCAAGAAAAGCTGAAAGATCAACCAGTGAAATCCACTGCGCCTGAGTGACTTTCTGTTCTTCGAAATTCCCGATCACACAGATAAGCGCGTGCCCACGCACATCGTAATCTGTGTTGGTATCACCGGGATAATTAATAGGCCGGGTCTCGTATATATCTCCGTTAGGAGCGATCATGAAATGATAGGGAATATCAATCCATGATTTTTCAGCCCGGCTCCAATCCTGTAAATGTCGGACATATCCTAAGGGGTCTTTACCATCGGGAAATACAACTCCGCTGTGATGAATTGTGATCTTTGAAATGGAATGTTGGGGAAGCGTATCCTGAATAGCTTTCCAACCCCATTCCGCACGGCGAATGATGTGCAGTGTTGCCGGATAATTTAATTCGGAAACCGGGAAATTACAGGGAACGGACTGGGGAATATTGGATGCACATCCGCTGAGCAATAAAATGAAAAAGGAGAGGAGAGGAATGCGCTTTTTGGAGAAGCTCAAATTAAAAGCCAAATAATGAGTTTCCGCAAAATACCCAGTGCAAAGAAAGCCAACAATGGTGAGATATCAATTCCGGGACCTATCGGAGGGACCAGATTCTGAAATGGTCGAATCATAGGATCGGTGATGCGATAAATCCACTGAATGATCTCCTGGTAAGGATTGTGCGGGACCCACGACAGAATTACCCGGACCAGAAGCAGGATGATCAGGATCTGAAAGAGAAAATCTATGAGAGAAATCATAAAAGAAAATACTGAATCCGAAGAATCGGTGGAAAGGGGTAGTTAAAGGGAATGCAGTTTATCCCGATATAGAGAAAACCACGGTCTATGGCCGTGGTTGAATCATTTTT
>CAZJWP010000181.1:0-1988 GCA_964549745.1 uncultured bacterium
AATATTGAAATAAACTTAGTCATTGTCCACTTGCAAAACGGCCAGTAGCGCTTCCTGCGGGATTTCCACGCGCCCAATCATTTTCATGCGCTTCTTCCCTTCCTTTTGCTTTTCCCATAGTTTGCGTTTACGACTGATGTCTCCGCCATAACATTTGGCGGTCACATTCTTTTTCAAAGCACGCACCGTTGTCCGGGCGATAATTTTCGTTCCCAGCGATGCCTGGATTGCCACATCAAACATTTGCCGCGGAATCAACTCTTTCAATTTGGAACACATGGCTACCCCGCGATGATAAGCATCGTCCGTATGACAAATGCTACTGAGGGCATCCACCGGTTCGCTATGAATAAGGATTTCCAGCTTTTTCAAATTCCCGGAGCGATATTCAGTGAATTGGTAATCCAATGATGCATAGCCGCGTGAAATAGATTTCAGTTTATCGAAGAAATCGAAGATAATCTCTGCCAAAGGTAATTCATAGTGCAACTGTGCTTTATCAGCGCTCATATAATGGGTGTTGATGTAGACACCACGCTTCTTTTGACAAAGAGTCATAATACCACCGATATAATCCTTGGGGGTGATGATTTCAGCGGAAACAAACGGTTCAAGTATATCTTCCAGTTCTGCCGGTGGCGGCATTCGCGATGGGGTATCCACTTCTACCAAGGAACCGTCACGCAGCTTCACCTGATAACGTACATTCGGAGAAGTGGTGACCAGATTCAGATTGAATTCCCGTTCCAGTCTTTCCTGGATGATCTCCATGTGCAGCAGTCCCAAAAATCCGCAGCGGAAACCAAAACCAAGCGCTTCACTGGTTTCCGGTTCATACAGGATCGAAGCATCGTTCAGTCGAAGCTTATCCAGCGCCGTGTGCAGCTGTTCGTAGTCATCACTATCGGCCGGATAGAGTCCGGAGAAAACCATGGACTTCATCGGTTTGTACCCGGGAAGCGACTCCTCCGCCTGGTTTTGTTTGACAGTCAGAGTGTCGCCGGGTTGAATGTGCGCAACATCGCGAATATTCGCGATCACATATCCCACATCACCGGAGCGCAATTCATCCGTGGGAATATGCTCCATCACGAAATGTCCCACTTCGGTGATTTCGTATTGATGTTGATGGGCGAAAAATCGGGCGGTTGTTCCGGCTTTGATCACGCCGTCAAAAACGCGGACATAGGGAATCGCACCGCGGTAGTTATTGTACATGGAGTCGAAGATCAGACCACGGGTTTTTTCATTGGAACGATCTTCCGGAGGTGGGATTTTTTCGATGATTGCCTCAAATACCGATGCAATACCGATCCCTTTCTTGGCGCTGATCGACAGGATGTCCGTAGGATCGCAGCCAATCAGGTCCAGGATTTGGTCCCTCACATCTTCCACCCGGGCGCCGGGTAAATCCACTTTGTTGATGATGGGAACAATCACCAAATCGTTTTCCACGGCCAGGTACGTGTTGCTGACGGTCTGGGCTTCCACACCTTGTGCCGCATCCACCAAAAGCAAAGCGCCTTCACAAGCAGCTAACGACCGGGACACTTCATAGGTAAAATCCACATGACCGGGCGTATCAATCAGATTGAATGTATACAACTGCCCGTCGCTGTGTTTGTACTTCATCCGGATCGGATGACTCTTGATCGTGATACCGCGTTCCCGCTCCAAATCCATGTCGTCCAATACCTGGGCTTTCATGGCTTTTTCGGAAATGGTATGGGTTTCCTCTAACAATCGATCCGCCAGGGTGGATTTCCCGTGGTCGATGTGGGCGATGATGCAAAAATTCCGTATGTACTGCGTGGACATAGGCCGAAAATAAGGAGATCGATTAGTGGGAATGAATGGTTAAGTTAGATTGAATGTAATTGAGTGAACTTTTGGAACCGGCTAAATATGAAAACCGCTGATGTGATTACTGAATCAAACCATCCCTAAGCAGGAAATTGAATCACAATTTTAAACGGAAGGATTGCCGG
>CAZJWP010000182.1:0-1912 GCA_964549745.1 uncultured bacterium
AAAATACATCCCGCTTGGGAAATCGGATGCATCCCATTGAATTGATTTTATCCCTGCGTCCTGATAGCCATTAACCAATGTCGTGATTTCCTGTCCCATCAAATTGTAAATATCGATCCGAATATTCGACTTTTCAGGGAGTTGATACTGGATCCTAACCGTTGGATTAAAGGGATTGGGGAACACGGATGTAATTTCAAATTGGTCCGGTACTTGCACCGAATTTTCATCCACTGCGACAATCGGATTCTGGTTCTCAAAATAGCTGAAGGTTCCATCGTAGGACCCAATCGTTAAATCGGGGTCGCCATCGCCGTCCAAATCGCCAAAGGCGGGCGTGGCATTTTGTGACACCTCCAGTCCGGCAAAAGTTGAATCATCCTCAACCCAGGAAGGATCGGTCGGCGTGCCAAGATTCGTGTAATACGTCAGATTTCCGGAGATACCGCCCATCAGAATATCGATGGTTCCGTTGTGATCAAAATCCACCGGCGCCGGAGCACAATTTCCGGGACCGTCAATTCCGGAGAAATAACTGTCATTCAATACAAAATCAGCGCTTTCGGGTGTTCCCTGATTTTCAAAATAATGCAGATTTCCATCGTCACTCCCAACCACAAGATCCAAATCACCGTCGTAATCCATGTCAATCAGGCGCGGGATCAGCCAATAACCAATGCTAATCCCGGAAAAATAACTTGTGTTCAAATTAAAATGCGAACCGTTATTTTCATAGACCACTAAATCAGCATTCACAAAACCCATGATCAAATCAAGGTGCCCGTTATTGTCAATATCTCCGGCCGTTACCGATGAATAAATGGTTTCACCGTCGATGGAATTAAAAACACCATTGGCAGCCTGCCAGGCCGGACCGGAACTGTTTCCAATATTGCGGTAGTATTTTAAATCACCCATGTTGAATCCGCTAATTAAATCCAGGTCACCATCGCCATCCCAATCGATGAGGCAGGGATTGCTGGCGCCGCCCACATCCAGAATGCCGCCAAAAAGCGAGGTGTTTTCTGTCCATGTCGGTGACGTAGCCGTACCGGTATTCCGATAATATTTCAAGGGTCCGGCATAGTGTCCGTAAATGATATCCAGTATCCCGTTTCCGTTCAGGTCCACCATGGTTGGGGTAGCGAAATATTCCTGACCGGCCAAACCGGAACAGTAGCTGTCCTGACTTGTCCATGACGGCGTTTGACTTGTACCTGTATTTTGGTAATAAGCCAGATTGAGGTTGTCACGTCCAATAATCAAATCCCAGTCACCATCGGAATCCGGATCGACGAATTTTGGAAAAGCGTACAGTCCCACATCAATTCCGGGATAAAATGAACTTGATTCGGCAAAAGCCGGCGCATCACCGGTTCCGGTATTGAAAAAACATTTAACGGAGCCGTCCTCACTTAAACCGATCAATACATCTTTGGCGCCATCGCCGTTGATATCGGCCACGGTGGGAATCGGATCAAGTCCGGTGGTGAGACCAGAAAACAAAGATGTATCACGTGAAAAAATGGGGGCTGTGGAATCACCGGTATTTTGAAAAAAGGTTAATCCGCTGAATCCACCGGCAACCAGATCCAAATCGCCGTCGTTATCCAAATCAACCGGTTCACAAATTTCCGCTTCCAGCGATGTAATATCGTGTTCGATAAACCCGGTTTCGGAAAAGGAGGGATTGGTTGACGTACCCACATTCTCAAGAAAAACCGGCGGCGAATCGGAGCTGCCAAGGATCATATCCATATCTCCATCGGCATCCAGATCACCAAAGCGCGGCGCCGAAAAAGTTAGCGACGGAACACCGCTGGTGTTGTAAAGGGCGTTATTTTGCTGCCAGTTTTGAGCGTCGAGGAAAGTGACTGAAAATCCCAGGATGATAAAGGGGAATGATCGAAGC
>CAZJWP010000183.1:0-1906 GCA_964549745.1 uncultured bacterium
ACCTTTAACCTTTCTTTTATTACAAGATGTCGATTACTTTCCACCGTTCAACCATTCTTAGGGAATATATGAAGACCATATTTTTTCTGCCATTTGTTCTATTTGTTTTTTCCTGCGGCGATGTCAGTCCGGGACCTGTTTCGACTGACCAGTCTATGGATTTAAAACCGGACACGCTCAACGTTGCGCTCCTTACTTTCGATTATGATTCCACCGAATTCTTAGGCGGCGTTTTGTATCATGATAATGGCGGCAACGTTCTGGTTGATTCCTTTCCGCTTGGAATGGAATATGACGATCAAACACCCCAGGACGGACCGTTTACACTCCTATTGACTTTGCCAATGTCAGGCGATACACTGTTTCACTACAAATATTATGCATGGACACAGATTACCGACCTCAAAGTTCCGGCGTCCTTTACAAATCCAATCTACTTTGCCAGTAATTACATTAATCTTCGCAATCCGTTCTATACTGAGACTATCGCCAGTTTTGTGTCGGATACAAGTCAGGTTTTTATCGAAAAATATGCTGCATTGATGGAAGAAGCAAAAGCTCTGGATATTACAGCGCAATTTGCGAAAAGGGACTACCAGGTTTTCACCTGTTTGTTGCCCATGAATGAAAAACTACGCTGGTTCCTGCTTTTATGTGCAGTGCCGTAGAATCAATCCCGATCCCGGTATTGATCTGAGATAAACACGTCCAGCGATTTTCCCGATTTAGCGAATTCTTTTTGTCGTGACAGAGTAAACGGCCCCTCTTTATATACTTTTTCTAAAAACGGTTTTAAAAATACCGATTCATCCTCACCAATAGCTTTTGAACGGATTCGCAGACCATCTAACGCCCTGGCCGAAAGTTCATGAATCCACCAATCCAAGGTGTGGTTTTCCGGGCCGGGTTGTTCTGTATCCACCGACATGGCAGAAAATTCCAGGGCATTTCGTTCTTCCGCTGACCAATTCCGGACACGTTTCATTAAATCACCTCGGATATTGGGATCACCTAATAAACCCAGCCACCAGGCCGGCGGCGTCAGTTCATATCCGAAAGGCGGGCGGTCATTTCCCCGAATTTCCAGCACATTTTTGAAACGAATGTGTGTAAAGATATGGTGAAGTAACACAGAAACCGCTTTAGGCCTTTCATTTACGGAAAGTGAATTCAGCCATTCCGCACCGGTTTGGTTGGGCGCTGTCCATTTGTTTTCTCCGTCGGGAGTAAAAATCAGCGGCACGTTCGCCGCCCACGCCGAATACTGATCGATCAGCTTTTCCGGGTCGTTCATTCCGTGTTGCCAGAGTGAACCGCTGCGATTTCTATCCGTATGACTCCAAATAATCTGGCGCAAGTTATCGTGGCCGGCCGGGCGTCCTCCGGTAAAGGGACTGTTGGAAAACAAAACCGCTGCAAAAGGGACCAGCGCATCAGCCAAAAAGGCCATCTCAGTTGCTTCATCTTCGGACGTATAATCCAGGTTAATTTGCACGCTGGTGGAATTGCGCATCATCCACGGACCACGAGTGTCGGTGCGCCGGAAAAGCGCATCCATGATCTCGTATTTGCCAACATGGATCAGTTCCACATCGTCGGGATGATAAATGGGATCCAGGGAATAATCCAGCGCCGTCATTTCAAACTCACGGCGAATCACCTTCATCCGACGGTTGTGGCGATCCAGACAGGCTTTGATCGCAAACAGATCCGGTTCCGGAGGCGACGCCCACTCGATCTGTCCGCCCGGCTCCAGGCTGTACCAGGCTTTGGGATTGTCTTCCCTCTGGCAGCATTCAAGTTCTTCCAGAAAATCCTGCGCCGAAGGTTTGGGTCCCTTGTTCACCGGAATGCGGCGGCCGTTCTGATCGTAAATCAAACATTCAACTTCAACGCCGATCCGTCG
>CAZJWP010000184.1:0-1746 GCA_964549745.1 uncultured bacterium
AACAGCTTCTTATTCAGGGCCGTCCGTTTACGGGCGGCCCTTTTGGTTCCGGTAAAACTTTGATGGCTTGTTGGTTCTTTAATTCCGTGCCCCAACCAAATTGACGTCTTAATTTTCCATCTGTTTTTTCGCTGATATTTCAACCTCAGGACTCAATCCATGCTCGCCACATACCCATTAAATCAATCAACCGTTCCAGTCAAACGCGCTCTGATCTCCGTTTTCAACAAAACCGGACTCATCCCCTTGGCTAAAACACTTCATGAACAAGGCGTGGAAATTCTCTCCACCGGCGGAACTGCCAACGCATTAAGAGAAGCCCATATCCCGGTCACAGATGTTTCCGATTACACCCGTTTCCCGGAGATTATGGACGGCCGGGTAAAAACACTGCATCCGTTAGTGGAAGGCGGCATTCTTGGGCTGCGTGACCAGCATTCCAACGAAGCGGAGAAAAATGGAATACGATGGATCGACCTGGTGGTGTGCAACCTTTATCCTTTTTCAGAAACCATCCAACGGCAGGATGTGACCGAGGCGCTGGCTCTTGAAAACATCGACATTGGCGGACCGACCATGATTCGCAGCGCTGCCAAAAACCTGGGCTGGGTCGGTGTGGTCGTTGATCCGGAGGATTACACATCGATTGCGGAGGAGATTCAAACCGGCGGCGGATTGACGTTCGCCACACGGAAAAGGCTGTCCGCTAAAGCATTTGGTCACACCGCCAAATATGACGCCATCATTCACAATTATTTCAAGGACGACAAGCTGTCCGAAGATATTGTGCTTCCCTTGGAAAAAGTCGACCCGATGCGCTACGGAGAAAACCCCCATCAGAAGGCCGCATCCTATATCGCACCGGGCTTTAATGGTTTTTCAGTTTTGAATGCAAAAATTCACCAGGGGAAAAAGCTGTCATACAACAATATCATGGATGCGGACGGCGCGTTGAACTGTCTGCGGGAATTTACGGAACCGGCCTGTGTGGTCGTAAAACATGCCAATCCATGCGGCGTGGCAATTGGCGCCGAAGGACAAATGGCGGACATACACAACCGGGCCTTCAATGCCGATTCCATGTCCGCGTTCGGCGGAATTATTTCCATGAACCGGACCTGTACGGCGGAAGTGGCGGAAGCCATCGCAAAGGTGTTTGTGGAGATCGTACTGGCGCCGGACTTCGAACCGGAGGCGCTGCAAATTTTATCCAGGAAAAAGAACCTTCGCGTTCTGGAAACCGGTCCCGTTCCGCCGCGGGAAGCCCAACAGGAATTTCGTTTTATTTCCGGCGGCGCATTGATTCAGGATTCGGATATAAAAACAATCGCCAAAGAGGATTTAAAAATAGCCACGAAAACCAAACCCACCGATGAACAGATTGACACCATGCTGTTTGCGTGGAAGGTGCTGAAGTATGTGAAATCCAACGGAATTCTCATCGCCAAAAACGGCGTAACGGTGGGTATTGGTCCCGGCCAGGTCAGCCGCGTGGATGCGGTGAAAATTGCGGTTCGGAAGTCCGGCGATCTGGCCAAAGGCGGTGTTTTGGCATCCGATGCATTTTTCCCCTTCCGCGATAATATTGATGTCATTGCTCCCTCCGGTGTGAAAGCGATTATCCAGCCCGGCGGGTCGATCCGTGATCAGGAGGTGATCGATGCCTGCGACGAGAACGGGATTGCCATGGTCTTTACCGGGACGCGGTGTTTTAGGCATTAATGCTTAGCCTTTGCTGAAGTTTGA
>CAZJWP010000185.1:0-1740 GCA_964549745.1 uncultured bacterium
GATGATTTGGAGAAGGCCAGACCGTTGCTGGAAAAGAGTTATGAGCTGAGTTAGGAGGATAAGTGTCCAGGTATCAAACCAGTGAAGAGTCATTTGAATCTGCCATCGAATTGAGCTTGATTAATGACGGTGGATATTCGGGCTTAGCGGCTGATTTATTCGATAAAGACAGGGGCTTATTTCCTTCAATCTTAATTGACTTCATTCAAGATACACAACCGGAAACCTGGGACTATTTATACAAAATCCAGGGTGACAAAACCGTCGAAACGCTGCTTGGTGATTTGTGTAAAGCCCTGAATTCTGAACATGAAGGTTGTTTGTCGGTCTTAAGGCATGGTTTTAAATGCTTCGGTAAGAATTTCAGGGTAGCCTATTTTGCACCAGCTAGTGGGATGAATCCCGAAACCCAGCGGCAATATAATGCCAATCTCTTAACCGTTACCCGGCAATTGCATTATTCTCCACGTCATAATAATTCTCTAGATGTTACTCTCAGCTTGAATGGTATCCCGATTGTTACCGCTGAACTAAAAAATCCAATGACCGGACAGACTTGGCGTAATGCCGTTCATCAGTATAAAAATGACCGCGACTCCAAAGACCTAATTTTCCAGTTTAAAAAACGGACATTAGTGCATTTTGCCGCAGACACCGATGAAGTATATATGACAACTCAGTTAAAGGGTCGATCTACCTTCTTCCTACCGTTTAATAAAGGGTGCAATAATGGTGCTGGCAATCCTGATAATCCTGATGGTTATAAATCAACATATCTCTGGGAGGAAGTTCTTGAACGGCATAGTCTGTTAGATATTGTTTCCAAGTTCATACATATTGAGAAAATTGAAAAACAGATGAACGGTAAGACGATAAGGAAAGAAAAAGTAATATTCCCTCGTTTTCACCAATTGGATTCGGTGCGAAAATTGGTTGTCGATTCCAGGGATAAAGGTCCCGGTTCCAACTATCTGATTCAACATTCTGCCGGTAGTGGAAAGAGTAACTCCATCGCCTGGTTGGCATATCGATTGTCAAGCTTGCACGATGTAGATGACAAGCGAGTATTTGATTCCGTTGTTGTGGTTACTGACCGGGTAATACTTGATCAACAGTTACAAAATACAATCTACCAGTTTGAACATAAACAGGGTGTGGTGGTAAAAATTGATAAGGACTCAACACAACTGGCTGAGGCACTATCCTCCGGTGTACCGATTATTATTACGACCTTGCAGAAGTTTCCATTCGTCACCGAAAAGGTTGGGACCCTTTCCAAGTGTAAATATGCCGTCATTATTGATGAAGCCCATAGCAGTCAAGGTGGTGAAAGTGCAACTGAAATGAAAGGCGTTCTGGCTGGTAAATCCTTAAAGGTAAAAGCACAAGAACAAGCTGTAGAAGAAGGTCTGCTCGATTATCAGGAGGAAATCCTGAAGACCATGGCCAAGCGTGGTAAACAACCGAATATTGGATTCTTTGCCTTTACAGCTACCCCCAAATATAAAACCCTAGAAGTTTTTGGCACACCGGGGCCGGAAGATATACCCCTTCCATTTCATCTATATAGTATGCGGCAGGCTATCGAAGAGGGCTTCATTTTAGATGTTCTAAAGCACTATACAACCTATAAGACCTATTTTGGTCTAATTAAATCAATTGAAGATGATCCCAAAGTGGAAAAGAAGCAAGCAGCTAAAGCTTTGGCTCGTTTCATGAGCTTACATCCACATAATGTGG
>CAZJWP010000186.1:0-1712 GCA_964549745.1 uncultured bacterium
ATTTTTCAATTAAAAAGACAGGTTCATTTCTTTTCTTCCCTGTAATAGGGGGGAATTAAAGTGGAGTAAGACATAATATTATTTCCATAAAAGTTGAGATCCTTTTCCTGAATATATTCGTGATCAGGATGACAATTTGGTAGGTTTTGGTTTTTCACTTCTCATTTCAGATGTATTGCCAGGAAGTGACTTCCGGGAAAAAGACGCCTTTTTTCTGATAGGTTAAATAGAGAATTCCGCGCGGATTTGGTGACAGGCGGAATCGAACCGGTTTATGTTTATCCCTTTTGCGAAACGGATGGCCAGGGATGAATGCGCATTGGTTATAGAAAGTTGGCAGCGAAGAACAACGCACAAAAGCACGTGATTTTGGCAGGCGCCCGCGCAATGATTCAGGAACCCCGCAAAGGGTTCCGTTAAAGTCCACCTCGTTTAAAAGTCCGTATTGTTTCCGCAGATCATTTAATTCCTGTTCCAAATGCGGTTGTGTGTATGGTCCCCAGATAGTTTTGTATCGGCGATACGTCTGGCGCCAGTGCAGAATGGAAGTGGTTTCCGGCTTTGATTCGGCAGGATTGACGATCCAACGGCGGGGCGCTTTTGTTACAATCCACTCCTCAAGATTGGTAGGATGAACTGCTCCGCGAAGATCGACTTCCATGGAAGCAATTCCATTCTGTTTTAGATAGCGAATTTTATGGAGAGAACTTTCATGTTCGACCGTGAATTCAATAACAATATCACGACCGGCTGAATCTTTGGCCATCAAGTCCATATAGAAATTGCTTATGGGGACTTCCCATTCAATTCGCTCCAGCGAAATAAGGGTTTTGCGACCGGGTGCCCCTATTTTCCCCTGATGCTGAATCAGCGATTTGGCCAGGGCATGAAGATCACTTTCGCCGGGTGGCCGCTTGCAGTTTGGGTTTTGATGTTGGTGAGCAAAATGGGGCGGGAAAGCTCCGGGCCGGGCAATCATTTTCTGTAAACAAAACGGGCATTGGTATTGGCCGGGTGTTGCCGCTTCGATGTGAACCAGCGCAGGTCCACAGAATGCGAAGGTGTTGCCGATGATCAATTTTACTTGACCGTGATCTCAGCGGGCATTTCCTTAAGTGCACCCGGGTTGGTTGAGATGTAGGTGTTATTCCCCATATAAAGTGAGAAATCCAGTTTTTCAGGATTGAGGATTCCATTTTTCACACCATCAGATTGCAGGTGAACAGCCACAACTTCACCGATAAAAAGATCGTGATCACCGACAGAATAACGGTCCTTCAAAATGCACTCGTAAGCGGCATAGGACGTTTTGATGGTTGGGCAAGGGATGACCCGGGAATCTTCCAGCGGAATATCCAGTGCCTGGACTTTATCTACATCTCGTCCGGAAACCCGGCCGCAGGCATGGATCAATTCCAGGGATTCCATGGTGAGGAAATTGCAGGTGAACACACCGGTTTCCACGATCATATGATGGGTAAATCGTTTTTCGCTGACGGCCACACCGAATAATGGCGGGTCAAAACTGATCCCCGTATTCCAGGCGACGGCCATGAAGTTGGTTTTGGATTTGTGTTGAGCTCCGACTAACGTCACATTAGCGGGATAGAAATGGTAGAAGTTTGAGAGATCGGTGGTGATCATGAATTATCCGTATGTTTTTGTTGATGAAAATTAAGAAGACTTTAAATAAGAGTGAACGGTGACAGGTG
>CAZJWP010000187.1:0-1707 GCA_964549745.1 uncultured bacterium
TAATAAAAAAAGCCCGGGAATAAACTCTCAGGCTTAAGTACGCCCACAAGGACTCGAACCTTGAACCAATGGCTTAAGAGGCCACTGCTCTACCAATTGAGCTATGGGCGCATACGTTCAAAAAACGGGTCCGAAATTAGGATATTGATCCCCCCGGATTCAATCAAATCCTCACAATGTAATTCTGTAGAAATTCAGACGTCGTTTTCACCAGGCCGGCGGATGTAAACTCGCGCCATGTCAAACACAGAATTAACTCCGATTCGCAAGGGCAATGAATACACCCTCACCATTGAATCCCTGGCTTACGGCGGGCGTGGTATCGGTCGTCTTCAGGACTTTGTGATATTTGTAGATCACGCCTTACCCGGACAAACCGTTCGCATTTTGCTCTATAAAAAGCGCAAAGGTTATGGGGAAGGACGCATCCTGGAAGTGCTCACTGAATCCCCGAATGCAATCACGCCGGTTTGTGAACATTTTGGGATTTGCGGCGGATGCAAAACGCAACATCTGGAATACGCAGCTCAAGTCGATCAAAAACGTCTCCAGGTGGAAGACAGTCTCAGGCGGATTGGCGGTTTCGATTCACTCGAAGTAAATAAAATCATTTCGGCCGATCCGGTATATGCTTACCGGAATAAAATGGAATTTTCATTTTCCAACCGGCGATGGGTCACGAACGACGAGCCGGCCGATATTTCCTCCGACTTTGCGCTGGGTCTCCATATTCCCGGGCGGTTTGACAAAATTCTGGATATCCGTAATTGTCATCTCCAGCCGGATGTAGGAAATCGCATTCTAAATCTGGTACGAAAAGTTGCCCTGGAGAAGGGTTTAAAACCTTACGATGCGAAAACGCATAATGGTTTTCTCCGGCATTTAATGCTCCGCTATGGTTTTCGCACAAATGAACTAATGGTCAATCTGGTAACGTCCTATGAAAATCCGGAGTTGGTATTGCCGCTGGTGGAGGAACTGAAATCGAATATTCCGGAGATTACCAGTATCGTGAACAACATCAATACGCGTAAGGGCGATACCGCTTACGGCGAATGGGAACTCCTACTCCACGGAGAACCGTTTATCCGTGAAAAAATCGGTGACCTCACTTTCCGGATTTCGGCCAACTCCTTTTTTCAAACCAATTCAATCCAGGTGGAAAACCTGTATTCAGTCATTAAAGAATCGGCTCAGTTAAAAGGGGAAGAAACGGTGTTTGATCTGTACTGTGGAGCCGGGACAATTGGTTTATCTCTGGCCGGAAAAGCCAGGGAAGTGATCGGTTTGGAAATCGCGCCAAGTTCGGTTGATGACGCCCGGCAGAATGCCGTTTTGAATGGGATTGAAAATATTACCTTCATCCGGGCCAATCTGGACACCTATTTTACTCAATCCCACAAGAATCTTGATAAACCGGATGTGGTTGTAGTCGATCCGCCGCGTGTGGGATTGCATGAAAATACAGTAAACGGGTTAGTCAAATTGAATGCTGATCGGATTGTCTACGTTTCCTGCAATCCGACGACCTTGGCGCGGGATCTAAAACTCTTGACGGCAGGGGGGTATAAACTGACAGACACAACCGTTGTGGATATGTTTCCGCATACGGCACATATTGAGACTGTGGCGACACTGGTAAGGAATGAACTGATTTAGTTCTCTCCCCGGAGCGGTGCCCCGACGGGTTGGGGTGGGTTCTTCAAT
>CAZJWP010000188.1:0-1654 GCA_964549745.1 uncultured bacterium
AACTTTTCACTTTCAACTTTTGACTTTTGACTTCTTTCAGTTCCCTGCCGCTTGTCTCCTTTTCTTTTCTTCCGTTTGATATAACGGCCCTCGCCAATGGAAGGAATGATCCCCAAAATGGTCAAATGTTTCCGTTCAATTTCTTCCGCTGTTTTCACCGTATTATCCAGATATTCCACAAAAAACGCTGCGCCGACCCCCAATCCCAAACCAAGAATCAATCCCAATAAAAGGTTCATTTTAGTATTGGGTTTAGAGCGCTGTTCCGGAGGAATGGCCGGGTCCACGATCCGCACTTTCCCCAACTGGGAAGCCTGGGTAATCCGGGCTTCCTCCAGTTTTTGCCGCATGAGCGTGTACGTATCGGCTAATACTTTTCGGTCCCGCTCCAAACGGGCAAATTGGAGTGACTTGGCCGGCAGTTTATTAAGTTGTGCGTTGTATTGGTCCACCAATTTTTTATACTCATTTACCTGAAATTCCAAACCGGCTTTTCGTCCTTCAAAACGAAGCACGGTGTCGATTAACGCCTGGCGATATTTGATCGGATCGGCCACCGATAATCCCTGGGCAATGAGCTGTTTGGTTTGTAATTCCAATTCGTCTTTTAATTTTTTGATCTTCACCCGGTTAGACTTCACCAGGTCATGCTCTTCTCCGTACAAACTGGCATTTCGGACCAGGTCCGCTTCCGTGGAAGCGATTTCAGAACGCAAGGCAAACACCCGGTCATTGATGGAGCTTAAAAGGTTCTGAGCCAGTTTCTTTTCTTCTTCCGAAAGCTGGTTCATCATATACCGTTTTCGTTCCCTCACAATATTGATTTCAGCATTCGTTGAATAATACTTACTCTCTATTTGTGTTAATTGCTCCAGTAATAAGTCGGCGTTCCCCTCTAAGCCATAGATTTGTTCACGCTCCTGGAAGGCGCGAAGGCTGTCCTCCACCCGTGACAGGTCTTTTTCCACTTTAGCGGATTGTTCCTCCAGAAAATGCTTCAGATTGATCACTTCCCCGGCATTGACTTTCTGATCCTGCTGCTGATACAGTTTGACAATTGCATTAACAACAAGTGCCGCTTCATCCGGATCGCTGGAAGGGTAGGTCACGGACAACATATTGGTGTTCCGCTGATTGGAAACGGTCATTGCTCCGCGTAGTGCATGAACAGCCGCCATTTTGATTGAGTCCGGCAGCGTGCTTCCGCGGTAGTGCGGTAAATCCGCTGTATCCGGCTCCCAGAGTCCGAAGGTCAGCAGTTGCCTGACAGATAAACGCATCCCTTCCGGTTCGTAAGTCCGGGTACCGAATAAGAACAAATTGTTACGATTGGGCGAATCCCACAGATTTTCCACCACCGATTCAGCCAGGGTGCGGGATTTCATTAACTCTATCTCATTGGTCATGAGGTTCATATCCTCACCCAGTCCGATATCAAAAACCGACATGGTTTTGTTCGGTTCTTCGATCATCATCAGGGCCGTGGATTCATAAACTGGTGTCATCAGGAGGGTCGCCAGCGCTGCAATCACCAGAACCCCAAAGGAAATCAGGGTAATCAGACGCAGATTCCGCTTCAGGATGAAATATATATCCTTTAGGGAAATTTCGTCCTCAAACTCCAGATTTTGTTGAGTGTTAATTAAAGATTCTG
>CAZJWP010000189.1:0-1586 GCA_964549745.1 uncultured bacterium
AGCCGGATGGCATCTTTAAAGCCTTTGTTTTGGTTAGTCAGGCAAGGCTGCTCACGTCGCAACTTCAGTCTGGGGTTCCTTCCTTCCTTCCAAATAAACAACTTTCTAAGTTTATCTACATATTTTTCCAATGAATCAATTTACCAGATACACAATCCATAAATTATTGTAAAAGACGTTTTAACTTTCCCGCTTCGTACTCGTCAAAGAATGATTTACAAACAGACGCAAAAACTATTTTACAAAGGATTTCCACACGATGACCCTCTCAATCCGGACAACACAATTTTTATTCTCTCTATCTTTTTTCGCGATAGTCAACGCGCAAATGTCAACCGGCCATCCGGGCTATAACCGCGGAGCCATGCAGGGATTCAAAGGCCGGATCGAAGGTTCCGTCTATGCGGAAACCACAAAGGAACCCGTCGAATATGCGAATATTGTTTTATACTCCACACGGGACAGCAGTATGGTTGCCGGTACCATTTCCGAAAAGGATGGATCTTATTTCTTGGAAGTGACCCGTCCCGGGCGATTCTTTATGGAAGTCAAATTTATGGGTTTCGATGCGGTTCGCATCGATACGATTCGGCTCTTCCCCAATCATGTAAACGTCACCATTGCACCGATCTACCTGAAAGGTGCTGTGCTCCAATCGCAACAGATAGACGTTTCCGGCGACCGCCCGGAAGTGGAATACAAGCTGGATAAAAAAGTCCTGAATGTTCGCAAAGAGATGACATCGGTTTCCGGTACGGCCGTGGATGTCCTGGAAAACATGCCTTCGGTGGAAGTGGACATGAACGGCAATCTTCAGCTTCGCGGAAGTTCAAGTTTTACGGTTCTAATCGACAACCGCCCCACCGCTTTGGATGCCAGCGAAGCGCTTCAGCAAATACCGGCAACAGAGATCGAATCCATCGAATTGATCACCAATCCATCCGCAAAATACGATCCCGACGGTGTTTCGGGAATTATCAACGTTGTGACTCGCAAAAGTCGATTGGAAGGCGTAAGCGGTCTGGTCAATACCAATGGCGGACGTTACAACCAGTATGGTGGTGATTTCTTGCTTGGTTACCGGACCAAAATCGGGAATTTCTCTTTCGGCGCTAACTTGAATGATCGTTCCTTTCCCGGAAGTTCCGAATCCATCAACCGAACGGGAACCGGCGATAATTTGACCGAAGTTCGTTCATCCGGGAGTTCCGATTTCAACCGCAAATATTATGGTATTAAAGGAGAGTGGGACTGGACTGTGACGGACCACGATGATTTCCTGATGAGTTTCCGAACCGGTAAATTTTCCATGAACCGGCTATCCAATCAGGATTTTCAAACCACTTACGGCGTTATCTTTCCTACGCAACTTAACTATACCAACAACAGTAATTGGGATCGAAGCGCGGCCCTGTTCAACTTTACGGGCAATTATATTCACAATTTCAACGACCAGGGACATAAGCTGACGATGATGTATAATTTTCGCCGCTTCAACGGCGATGAAACTTCATTGGCGGAATCTACGGACTTGAACGGTCAGATTCTGAACGGACAAAAAACCACCGAATCGGGTCCCGGTAATC